>CACXDK010000001.1 GCA_902766345.1 uncultured Spirochaetaceae bacterium
ATTATTTTGCTCAACATCTTTTATTGCAACAGATACACTCGAAGTTTTACATCCTAAAGTTTCTGCAATTACAGCTGCAACCTTTTCGGCACACATTTTTTTAAGTTCATCACTTCTACCAGGAAAACATTTAATTTCTACATGTGGCATTTTAAAGCCCTCCTACAAACTGCAAATAAATCTTTTAATATTTTATATTCTATTTTTCTTTTCTTCAATTCAAATCTTACCAAGTTTGATTTGTAGCCCATGCACCTGTTGAATTTTATCTTTCCTTTTCACAATGCCTTTCTTACGTAATCTTGTTTAATTCTTTACAATAATATGAGCCGTAGGAGTTGCTGCAAGACCGCCTCGTCCTGTTTCGCGTAAATCAACATTCATAGCTCTTCCTACAGCTGCCATTGCACAAACAGTCTCATCAGCAGGAATTCTGGCACAAATTCCTGCAAGAGCCATTTCTGCACACGACACAGCATTCACACATCCAATAACATTACGCTTTACACAAGGAATTTCTACAAGTCCGCCAACAGGGTCACACACAAGTCCCATTAAATTTTGAAGTGCAAAACCTACGGCTGCAACAATCTGCTCAGGAGTTCCACCTCGCATTTCAACCAATGCACCACTTGCCATTGCAGATGCAGAACCTATTTCTGCCTGACATCCGCCTTCTGCTCCAGAAATGCTTGCATTCATAGCTATGATTTTTCCAATGCCTGCAGCCGTAAAAAGTGCGTGAATGCAATCTTCTTCTGTAGCAGCACCGCTTTTAAATAGAGGAATAAACACAGAAGGTACAACCCCACAAGAACCAGCTGTAGGGCATGCAACAATGCGGTGCATACAGGCATTGGCTTCTGCAGTTTTAATTGCAACACTTATCATTTCAGATACAGGACTTCCAAATAATGATTTATTCTCAGATGCATAGCGGGCAAATTTTTCACCATCAGTTCCACTCAAACCGCTGGCAGAAACTTCATCGGGATTATAATTTTTTACAGTATCAAGCATGACTGCCCAAAGGTGAGCCATTTTTTCAACGGAACTTTTCTGGTCAGTTCCATTTTCTTCGCAATCATCTTTTAATACTGCTTTCCAAAATGGAAGTTTTTCTGCAATGGCATAATCTGCAATTTCTTTGAGTGTTTTAAAAGCCATTATTGTTCTCCGTCAAAATAAGTTACTTTTATTATACCTTTTATTTTTTCAATGTCGCAAACAATTTTTTCATCAACACTCTGATCCGTTTCCAAAACCATTACAGCATAAGCACCGCGTCCAACACGATACAAATTCATTGTGGCAATATTTATTTTGTTTTCAAATAAAAGATTTGTTACGGCGGCAACATGTCCAGGGGTATCATAGTTGTGAACAATCAGAGTGTGCATTTCTCCAGAAAAGTTTACAGTAATGCCGTCTATCTTGTTTACCATAATTCTTCCACCGCCAATGGAAGAAGCCTGCATGCAAAGTTTTCTGCCGTGTTCTCCCTGCAAGTTAAAAACTGCAGTATTCGGATGCACATCACCAGCCTGAACTCCATTATTTTCAGGATATTCAAAAAACACACGCAGGCCTTCATCCTGAGCAATATTAAGACTGTATGGTATTCTGCTGTCATCACTTTTCATTCCGAGCAAACCGGCAACAAGAGCACGGTCAGTTCCGTGTCCTTTGCCAGTTGCAGCAAATGAACCGAACAATTCTATGCTGGCATACACAGGTTTGTCCTTTAGAAGTTTTAGAGCAACATACCCCATCCGCACAGCACCAGCTGTATGCGAACTGGAAGGTCCAACCATAACAGGTCCTAATATGTCAAAAATATTCATACATCAATCCAAATCAGGCCGTGTACCAGTATTTGTTTCTGCACTCATTGCCTGAATTTCTGGGGTAGCTTCAATATGAAACTTTTTTGCTAGAAGTGGATAATGGCGTATCTGATACAAATCAGTATCCATTGCCATTACCTCCTTAATTGCAAACGGCTTAAAGAACGGCTTATTCATCCTGAACTTTACCCAAAAGAATGCGTACACAGCAAGAAGAAGCGAGACTCCGCCAAAGATTCCAAATATTATTATACGGTTTCTTGCATCAGGTGCAATGTTCCATATCATGTACAGATTTCCTGCAACTCCAATTATCGGAATTGTAATGCCCAATGGTAACTTAAATGTGCGTGGAGCCTTTGGCATTCTGAAACGAAGAATGATTACATCCACATGAACCATTACATAACAGAAAATCCAGAATACACATCCAATGTTAATCAAGAACACGAGCTTTTCACTTGAACTAAGTCCAGTTGCATTAATTGCACATAATGCAATTGTAACTATAAGCAAGGCAACGTAAGGGTTACCTCTGCTATTCTTACGCATGAAGAACTTTGGCAGCAAATCAATCTTAGCCATTCCATAGCACAGCTGAGGAATGCCGAACATGATTGTATTAACAGAACTTACAACCGCAAGAATAGATACAACACTCATCCATACAGTTCCAGCTTTTCCTAAAAGTGCAGTTCCATATAAAACATGAGGAATTGTACTCTGAGAAAGTTCATCCCATGCTGTATAGTTTTTAAATCCGAAGGTAATAAGAATCTGCATTACAAGAATAATTACAAGACTTAATACCATTCCAAGTGGAACTACACGGCGTGAATTCTTTACTTCAGGAGCAATAGGAACTATAAATTCTACACCAATAAAAAGGAAGAAAGAAAGTCCTAACAGTGAAAATATATCACCCATTTCCGAAGAAAGAACAGA
>CACXDK010000002.1 GCA_902766345.1 uncultured Spirochaetaceae bacterium
ACAGATTTGCGTCTTACCTTACAAAGTTGACTAATCATACGCAGTTCATTGTCATTACACACCGTCGAGGTACAATGGTTAAAGCAGATAGATTGTATGGTATAACTATGCAGGAAAAGGGCGTATCTACACAGGTAAATGTGGATCTTACCGACGAAGAATATGCCTGAGATTTAAGGAATGAGGTAATACATTGGGATTTTTTTCTAAATTAGCCAGCTTTTTTACAGGATACAAGGAAATAGATGAGGACTTCTATGAAGAGCTTGAAGAAACACTCGTGATGGGAGACCTTGGAATCAGTACTACGGAAATGCTTCTGACTGATCTGAGAAAAAAAGTCAGAGAGCGTAAGATAAGTGAGCCTTCTGAGTGCCGTGAACTCTTAAAAGACAGCATGAAAGAAATGCTTAGATCAGTAAGAACTGATGATATGTATGATTTTGAAAATGGAAAGTCAGTAGTTTTGGTGGTCGGAGTTAACGGAGTTGGAAAGACAACGACAGTAGGCAAACTTGCTGCAATCTATAAAAATGAGGGCAAAAAAGTTCTTCTTTCTGCGGCAGATACCTTCAGAGCGGCAGCCATAGAGCAGCTTGATATCTGGGCAGAACGTGCAGATGTCGATATAATCAATGGTGTAGAGGGAGGAGATCCCGGAGCTGTTATTTTTGACTCTATACAGGCTGCCAAGGCGAGAGGCGTAGATATGCTGATCTGTGATACAGCCGGAAGACTTCATAATAAGAAAAATCTTATGAATGAACTTAAAAAGATCAATACTATTGTCGAAAGCGGTTATCCGGAGGCAAGAAAGGAAACTCTTGTAGTGGTTGATGGAACTACTGGTCAGAATGCTCTTAGTCAGGCTAAAGAGTTCCTTGAAGCAACCAATGTTACAGGGCTTGTGCTTACAAAGC
This sequence comes from uncultured Spirochaetaceae bacterium, assembly GCA_902766345.1. The sequence goes on from CACXDK010000002.1 coordinate 921, forward strand.
TCGATGGCAGTGCTAAAGGCGGTATCGCAGTTTCCATACAGAATGAGCTGGGGATACCTGTGAAGTACATAGGACTTGGAGAGAAGCTTACTGATCTTGAGAAATTTGATCCGGATAAGTTTGTTGAAAGCCTTTTTGAGAATGAAGGCAATTAAATTCTAAAAATTTAATATAATGAGTTTAGAAGACTGTCTTTGCAATTAATTAATGCAAAGGCAGTTTTTGCGTTAATAATTTAATGTTTTACAACTTTGACGGTGCAAAGTGATAAAATTAGTGGTATAGTAGAAACATTAATTGTTTTGAAAGGAAAAGAGCAGATGAGTGAGACAAAGTTTTTGACATTACCGGCTTTTGAAGAGGCTTCTGAAAAAGTTAAAGAAGTTACATTGGAGACAAAACTCATTAAAAGTGATTTCTTCTCTCAGCAGTGCGAGAATACAGTTTATCTGAAACCTGAGAACCTGCAGAGAACAGGTGCGTATAAGATTCGCGGAGCTTACTATCGAATTAGCAAGCTGACAGACGAAGAGCGTTCAAAGGGTGTCATTACAGCCTCTGCCGGAAATCATGCGCAGGGAGTCGCCTATGCAGCAAAGGTTTACGGATGTCGTGCAGTGATCGTGATGCCAACGACCACTCCTCTGATCAAGGTTAATCGCACAAAAGCACTTGGTGCTGAAGTAGTGCTTCATGGTGACGTATATGACGATGCTGCTGAAGAGGCAATGAGAATTGCAAAGGAGCAGGGACTTACATTTGTGCATCCTTTTGATGACATGGGGGTAGCCACAGGGCAGGGCTCTATCGCCATGGAGATATTCAAGGAACTTCCTACAGTTGATGTTATCCTTGTCCCGGTAGGCGGCGGCGGACTTGCGACTGGCGTTTCAACATTGACAAAGCTGCTTCACCCTGATACAAAGGTGATCGGTGTAGAACCGGAAGGCGCAGCGTGTCTCAGCGCTTCATTCAAAAACGGCAAGGTAACTACACTTCCGACAGCATCAACGATTGCAGACGGTACTGCGGTAAAAACACCAGGATCAAAGATCTTCCCATATCTTAAGAAAAATCTTGACAGAATCATTACAGTACCGGATTCGGACCTCGTAATGGCATTCCTTGATATGGTCGAGAATCATAAACTTGTTGTTGAAAATTCCGGACTTCTCACAGTAGCAGCACTTAAACAGCTTGATGTAAAGGGAAAGAAGGTAGTATCAATTCTGTCAGGCGGAAATATGGACGTGATAACGATGTCATCAGTTGTTCAGAACGGACTTATTCAGAGAGATAGAATATTTACAGTTTCAGTACTTCTTCCGGATAAGCCGGGCGAGCTTGAAAGAGTTGCACATATAATTGCGAAAGAAGATGGAAACGTAATCAGACTAGAGCACAATCAGTTTGTTTCAACAAACAGACACGAGGCGGTTGAGCTTAAGGTTACGCTTGAAGCCTTTGGAACAGAGCATAAGAATCAGATCATCAAGGCACTTGATGATGCCGGTCTCAGACCTAAGCTTGTACGTGCAAAGCTCTGATAGAGTATTAAATAAGTTTTTTTAGGGGGTGTTAACATTTGGTGTTGACACCTCTTTTTTTGTGTGTTACTATAGCATAGTTCTAAAAATAAGCTGATTGAGGAAAAGATGGAAGATTTTGCAAGAACAGCGATGCTATTCGATTTCTACGGAGAACTTTTGAGTGAACATCAACGACAGATCTTCGCAGATTACACGATGGAAGATCTTTCTCTCGCAGAGATTTCAGCGGAGTATGGAATCAGTCGTCAGGCGGTTTCGACTATGGTCAAGCGATGCAGGAAAGCTCTGGAGGATTATGAGAACAGACTGCATCTTGTGGCTAGATTTGAAAAGATAAAATTAATGGTCGGTGAAATAAATGAGCTGGCTGGAGATATTAACACACCGGAAGCTTCTAAGATAGAAAAGCTTGCCGGCGAGATATTGGGAGATCTTTAATGGCATTTGAGAGCCTTACAGAAAAACTTCAAAATGTATTTAAGAACCTTCGTTCAAAGGGTCGTCTTACAGAAGATGATGTAAAAAAAGCCCTGAAAGAAGTTAAGATGGCGCTTCTTGAGGCCGACGTTAACTTTAAGGTTGTTAAGCAGTTTACCTCGTCTATTCAGGAAAAGGCAGTAGGAACTGAGATCCTTGAAGGACTTAATCCTGCGCAGGCAGTTATTAAGATCGTAAATGAAGAGATGGTTGCGCTTATGGGCGAGCCTGCGGAGCTTAACTTTGCTCCGGGTAAGAGCATTACGACAGTAATGATGTGTGGTCTTAATGGTGCAGGTAAGACAACTACTACTGCTAAGCTTGCAGCACTTCTTAAAAAGAAGAGCCGTAAAAGCCTCTTGGTTGCATGCGATGTTTATCGTCCGGCTGCAGTTAAGCAGTTGGAAGTAAATGGCGAAAAGGTCGGAACTGAAGTCTTTAAGATGGAAGATTGCAAGGATCCGGTAGTTATTGCAAAAGAAGCCATTGCGTATGCTGAGAAGAATGGACATACAGTCGTTATATTTGATACAGCTGGTCGTCAGCAGATAGATGAAGAGCTTATGGATGAGCTCGTGCGAATCCGTGACAATGTTGATATAATGAATACTTTGCTTGTTGTTGACGGAAGTACAGGTCAGGCAGCGGTAGATGTTGCAAAGGGATTTGATGAGAAAGTCGGAATTGACGGCGTAGTTCTCAGTAAGATGGATTCCGATGCTCGAGGTGGTGCAGCACTTTCAATAAGAGCTGTCACAGGAAAGCCGATAGTATTCGTTGGAATGGGCGAGAAACTTACTGATCTGGAACAGTTTTATCCGGATCGTATGGCGTCAAGAATATTGGGAATGGGCGATGTACTTTCACTTATCGAGAAAGCTACAGAGACCGTTGATATAGAAGCTGCACAAGGTATGCAGCAGAAACTGAAAAAGGGTAAATTTGATTTTGATGATTACCTTACAAGTATGGAGCAGATGAAAAAGATGGGCGGTTTAAGCTCTATCCTGAGTATGCTTCCGGGACTTACAGGCGGTAAAGACATCAGTGGAATGATCGATGAAAAGGTTCTTAGAAGAAATGAAGCGATCATTCACTCAATGACAGCTAAAGAAAGAGCTAACCCTTCAATACTTACACCTCAGCGTAAGCACAGGATTGCTAAAGGTGCCGGTGTTGATATCATGTATGTAAACAGGCTTGTTAAAGAATTTAATCAGATGCAGAAGATGATGAAAAAGATGCCTGGAATGATGAAGAATCGTCATGGTTTTGGCGGTCTTGGTGCACTCAAAAATATGATGCGCGGCATACAGTAATAATTGATGGTTTCACTTTGCAGATCAGCAAATGAAATATATATATAATTTTTATTTTTTTTATTTACAAGGAGATTTAAGAAATGGTAAAGATCAGACTTAAGAGAATTGGTAAGAAGAAGGCTCCATTCTACAGAATCGTAGTTACAAATGCAGCAGCTTCATGCAGAACACCTAACGCACTTGATAACATCGGAACATACGATCCGCTTCAGGAGCCAGCAGTAGTTAAGATTGACGAAGAGGCAGCTAAGAAGTGGCTTGCAAACGGTGCTCAGCCTACAGAAACTGTTGCAAAACTTTTCAAGAATGCAGGTATCCTTGCAAAGTAATTA
>CACXDK010000003.1 GCA_902766345.1 uncultured Spirochaetaceae bacterium
AACGCAGCGAACGATACAAATACAGATGCAGACCGTGCAACAATCCAGCGTGAGTTCGACCAGATGGTAGACCAGATTGATGATAATGCTAATGTAACCTACAATGGAAAGGTTTTGTTGGATGGTTCGCACAATAGTCAGGTCATTGAACCGGGGACAAGAACAGTATTTGCAAATCAGAGCTTTTATGAGTGTGATGACCCTGATGAAACAACTTCAAGTATTACTGCATTGACTGATTTAAAAGATCATAATGGAATAAACTTGGGGATTCATGCTTCAGATAATGTTACAGTTTCTTATGTAAAACAAGGTATAACGCATACGCAGACTTTTCCAGTTTCTGTAGTCGATTCGAGGGGACGTTCAATACCGTTAACATTAGGACAGATTTTTGGTGGTAGAGATCCGGAGTTTGGCAAGGGTGATATCCGAATGAAAGATGATGTCACCGATGTAGTTGGAACGGATGCTCACGGAAATAAGGTATATACAGCGGATCATCATGCGGCTGTGGTTTATGAGGCAATTGGCGATGGAGTTAATGGACAGATTTCCGGACTTACGATATCTATCACGGATCGTTATGGAAATATCAATAAGAATGCGAATGCGATTCTTGATAATTTTACAGAAATGATTCGAGCAGAGAACCCTTCCCCGGATAACTCGATTGTCCTTCAAATTGGAACAAAAGCAAATCAGGCAATCAAGATTGGTTTTTCAGATATGCGCAGCACAGCCCTTGGGCTTACAGCTACTGACGGTTCGAAGCTGAATATCTCTACGCAGGCAATGGCAAATGCCGCAATAAACGTAGTTGAGACGGCACTTCAGAAGGTGCTCGACATGCAGACGCAGATTGGCTCAGTGGAGATGCGTCTTGGATTTACTTCGTCAAATATCGTAACATCGCAAGAGAATACCCAGTCCTCTGAATCTGTTATCCGTGATACGGACATGGCAGCAGAAATGGCAGAATACACAAGGAACAACGTCCTTGAACAGGCATCCCAGTCCATGCTGGCACAGGCAAACCAGAACAGCAGTGCAGTACTCAGCCTGCTCCAGTAAGTAATACTACAAACAACGAATGAGGTTCACAGCTCGAAAGAGTCCGTGAACCTCTTTTTGTTTGAATCGTATAGTTGTATTAGCTTTCTTTAACTGTAAGAGAGCACCCTAATGCACCAAGGTAGCGAAGTATTGTTTCAATTGTACCACCGGTTCCCTTTTCCAATCTGCTGACAGCCTGTTGGGATAAACCTGAACGTTCGCTGATGTCCTTTTGCGTGAGCGAATTTGCTTTTCGTTTGTTGATTAATTCTTGTTTAAATGCCATTTCGGCTAAAAAGAGCTGGTGTTGTCGCATTAAAGCTGTGTCTTTTTTTGTGAGTTCGTTGATGATGTTTTTTTCCTGTGCTGAATTGCTTTTTACTAGCATTGTAATCACCTCGTTACAGTAAACCTTCATTTTTTGCACGTTTAAGTGCTTTTTCCAAATCTTGTTTTTCGGCTTTTCCTTTTTGTTTCTTGCATATATGCAGGAATGCAACAGAATCCTGATTCATGATGACGTACATGATTCGATTTTGTGACGCTTTGATTTCCCATAGCTTTCCACGTAACTGACGGGTGTTGAGTTTTTCGAAGGCATCAACTCCGTTGTTACGAATTTCTTCTCGAATGTCATAAATTTCCAGTTGTTCTTGGTTCGTCAGTTTTGAAATGTAAGAGAGGATTACATTTTTTCCTCCGGATGTTTGATAGTCATAGATTTCCAAAGATTTAGCACCTCACCTTGTTAACTATAGTTTACATCATGATTGATGTATTTTCAACCGCAGTGGCATACTGAATGGACAAGTTATTTTAATGTTTTTGATTGAAATGCAAAAATAGGAAAAGTGTCGTGTTTTTTGTACTTAGAATCATGATTTATAGGAAGAAACTCCCTTGTTGACTTGAAATACCTGTAATATAATAACATTAGATAAATATACCCATTTA
>CACXDK010000004.1 GCA_902766345.1 uncultured Spirochaetaceae bacterium
TGGAATGTGTTTTCAAGACAGTGCCCTCTTCTTAAACATGAGTGTGCAGGATAATGTAGCTTATGGGCTACGATGTAAAGGCATAAATAAAAAAGAAAGCAGAAAACAGGCAGTAGAATTTTTGAAGATATTTAAAATGGAAGAGTTTGCAAAACGTTTTCCAGAAACTCTAAGCGGAGGGGAAGCTCAGCGTGTCTCCCTCGCACGCACTCTTATTGTACATCCAAAATTAGTTTTATTAGATGAACCCTTAAGTGCACTTGATGTTTACTTAAGAAAAAATCTTGCAGAAGAAATTAAAAACATGCAGCAGAAACTTGGTTTTACGGCAATCATGGTAACACATGATTTAGATGAAGCTAAGATGATGAGTGACAGTATTATTGCAATAAAAAACGGAACAAAAAAATGGGAAGGGGAAAGCAAAGACTTTAATCCTCAAGTTCTCTGCTAACCTTCATTAAACGCTTCATATCATACATAAGGGCATCTGCCCGCTGCTGAGCTTCGGCAAAATCCTCCTTTGAACGCGGTGTAAAGAATACAAAACCGTAAGCACAAGAAAATTCCAATTCAGTTCCTTTATAGTTTGCTTCAAGAGCCTTAAACTTTTTAAGGGCAGCATCAATATCATCTTCATTGCTGTGCCGGCAGAAACAGATAAACTCATCGCCACCAACACGGAAAACTGTACCGTCATCGGAAAAAGCTTTTGTAAGACATTCACAGAAGGTACTGATAACTTTATCACCAAAAAGATGTCCTTTTGAATCATTCAGTTTTTTCAAGTTATTCATATCAAACAAAAGCAGACAACAGTTTATCATATTATCTTTTTCAGGATTAAATTTTTCAATAAGCGAGAACCAGGCAGTCTTGCTGGCAACACCTGTATTAAAGTCAACAAATGCAAGCTTCTGATAAAGCATTGCCTGCTGTATAGCTTCGTATTTATCTAATGTCTTTTGGTTTGCAATAAACAGGAACGAAACAAACATGAAGATAACACCTAAATTCATGAAAAGGCTTCCATACGATTTATTAAAGTGCCCTATGATTATTATAACAAACACGCCGACACTCAAAGTCATAAAAAAATTAAAAATCTTTAAACGCTGCTTTGAGTGAAAAAAGTTTCCTACATTAACAAGATATGTAATGTATACACAAAAACCGACAGAGAACAATTGAATAACAAACATAGAATTGTACAGCTGAACAATTCCCGTAAGCTGCAATGCAATTATAATCAATGACACCGCAAGGCTTATAATTATAAAAAAATCTGACAGCTTTTTCTTAGACGGAACAAGAATATCCTTAACAAATATAATTGAAGCAAGCAATATAAAATGCTGAATAAGATATTCAAAACACCAGTGTATTCCCTGGTTAGGAATTAAAAATTGAAGAAGTTTTGACTCTTCCAAAAGCCATATTCCAAACAAAAAACTTATATAACACAAATGAAGAAGTGTCTTATCTTCAGAAAAATTACGTTTATACATTCTGCTCAGGAAAAAACAGATAAATCCTATTACAATCAGCATGAGCCCAATAAACATCTTATCCATGTGTTCAAGAAAGATCTTCACAAGAATTTCCTGATACGAACCAAGATAAATGCTATCATATTCACCTGCATACTTTTTACCTACAGGTGTAAAAGACAGACACAATTCTCCATGCTTAACAGGAGGAATTTCTACAATATGAAAAAATGAGCGATAATCTTCAAGCCATGAAGGATTACTATCTATACTGTACTCATAAAGAATATTACCGTTTAAGGAAAAAATAGCTGTTTGATGATGAGTATAAAAACATATTTCCTTAGGATAATCCGAAGCATAAAAGTGATAAATTCTTGTTACTGGTGAGTTTCCAACGGGAATTACAGTCGGAAGAGAAAGAATATAGTGCTGATTTCCTTCTTCATCATAATAATACCAGCCAGTATTACAACTTGAAGCCTGTGGCAAATTAAAATAAAGTGGTGAATGTCTCGATTTTATAACAACAAAAAAACCGATAGCCACGAAAAAGAGAAAGAGATAACGTAAATGATATTTTGAAATGTGCTGTTTTATAAAATCAGACATACCTTTTTATTATACAAGCAAATATAGCTAAAAACAAGGGAAAAAAAGGGGATTGGTAAAACTAATGTTTTTTGATAATATGAAAATACAATGAAACTTAACAGATACATTTTAATATTATTACTGGCAGCATTGCTTCCAACATCACTTTTTGCAAAAGGATTTTTCAGTAAACTTTTTGGGAAAACCAGCACAACCTCTGGCGGTACAGTCGGAGCAGACAGAGAACAGCTTTTGCTCGTGTCCGAAAAAGACATGAATGCCGCTGCAGATGAACAGTATGCACAGGTCTTGAATGAAGCAAAGAATGCAGGAACCTTGAACACAGACAAAAATGTCTACAACAGGGTGCAGAATGTAGCACAGAGACTTATTGCTCAGACAGGAGTTTTCCGAACTGATGCAAAATCTTGGGACTGGCAGGTAAATGTCATAAAAGACGACACTGTAAATGCCTGGTGCATGCCTGGCGGTAAAATTGTTGTATACACAGGAATTATAGATTCTCTGTCCCTTACAGACGGAGAACTTGCCGCAATCATGGGGCATGAGATTTCCCATGCACTCAAGGAACACAGTCGTGAACAGTCCAGCAAACAGTACATTCAGCAGACAGGACTTGCTGTTGTTTCTCAGGTGGCTGGTTTGAGCCAGACAGGGCAGACAGTGCTTGCGTTGGGAATGCAATACGGCGTAACATTGCCATTCAGCAGAGAATGTGAAACAGAAGCAGACAATATGGGTACAGAATTAATGGCTCGCGCAGGTTATGATCCACACGAAGCCATCAATGTATGGAATAAAATGAATGCACTTTCTAATGCATCAGTACCAGAAATCCTTTCTACACATCCTTCTAACGATTCCCGCATAAAGAACCTTACAACTATTGCAGATAAAGTAGATCCTTTGTATAAGGAAGCTTCAAAAAACACAAAAAAATAAATAACTTATAGAAATAAAAAAGGCATCTGTCTATACAACAACGTATAGCGCAGATGCCTTTCTTTATCTTCTTATTCTTAAGCTTTCTTTAGTAACCGCTTTGGATCTTTTACAAGCAAAACAACCAGCCAGATTATCATTGCAAGTACAATAACTGACAGTCCTAAAAATGCATCGTTCAGCATATCGCCAGCCGAAACATTAAAATATTCAGCCCTAAGCTCCATATACTCAAACACTGCATCAACAAACCACATCAGAGATGCACCCCAAAACATGTAACACAGGGTTCCAACTTTCATAAACCGTGCATTTTCATTGGAATACCATATTACAGTAGTAATAACGGCTGCCATTAAAGTCAACAGTAATGTCATTATTACGCCGTCTCCCCTTTTAATGTTTTGCTATCCAAAGTATTGTTTTTTTCAATTTTTCCCAGAACTAATGTCATAATGCCCCAAACAGCAGTAACAAGTATTGCCATGGAAACTCCAACAGTTTTCATTTCATGGAACATTTCTTCCATATCAGCAGGATTACCTACAGCGGTTAAAAAAGGAAAAAATGGTTGAATTTCTCCGTGCCACAAATGTTCAAAAGCAAGAAGTGCTGATCCACCCCAAAGCAGACCATTCAATCTTTTGAGTTTTACTGAAAAAGAACCTTTCTCTAGCCTTAATTCTCTTTTTTCAAGTACTTTTGTTGCAATTGTTGTTACAACAGCTTCTAATGCTGGAACAATAAAACAAGCCATAGATTTTACTCCTACTTATTCTAAAAAACAAAATAACTGTACTTCTTAAGCCATTCGCCATAGTCTTCTTCAGTTACACAGTTCTCAAAATCAAAGATTGCGTTTTCAATATCTTCCGTTCCACCAGTCTGCTGCATCAATTCATACATAGACTGTAAACGTTCATATACCTTCTCAGCTTCTTCTTTCATACCTCTATTTTCTAACACTGTTGCATTTTTTGCAAGGAGTTTTTATAAATTAACGGCCAATATAAAGAATATTTTGTTATATTGACTCCTTACCATCATTAGCAGAAAGCATAGGCTCTATATCTTTGCCGTTAATAATTCTTTCAACATAGTTCTGCGTAATACGTGCAACAAGCGGACTTAATGAAAGCACACCAATAAGGTTTGGAATCATCATAAGACCGTTAAACGTATCACTCAAATCCCATGCAAGAGAAAGGCTCATTGTTGCACCAAAGAAAATCACACCAACAAACAAAGCTTTATAAATAAACTGTGTTTTTTCGCCAAAAATATATTGCCATGCAGTTGCCCCGTAATGACTCCAGCCCAATACTGTACTGAAAGCAAAAAGAAGAATTGCAATTGCAATAAACTTTGAGCCACCGCCACCAAACACTGTACTAAAAGCTTCTCCAACAAGTCCTGCCCCAGCATTTTCTGAAATCATCTTACCAGTTTCAAGGTCTACGCAACCAGATGCAAGAACAGCAATAGCTGTAAGGCTACATACAATGATTGTATCTGCAAAAACTTCAAAAATTCCCCACATTCCCTGTCGAACAGGTTCCTTTACATTGGAGCTTGAATGCACCATTACAGAAGAACCAAGACCAGCTTCATTACTGAATGCACCCCGCTTAAATCCCCAGCTTATAGCTTTTTTAAGTCCATAACCCGTAATTCCGCCACCAGCAGCCTTTACAGCAAAAGCTCCCTTAAATATAGAAGCAAAAGCAGCTGGCACATTTCCAATGTGTGCAAAAATAACAATAGAAGTTCCAATTATATAAAGGACTGCCATAAATGGAACAAGTTTTTCAGCAACGCTGGCAACACGTTTAAGTCCACCGATAATAACAACTACAGCAATTATTACAAGGAAAATTCCTGTAATCCAGGGAGCAATTCCGAATGCAGATTCCATGTTTCCAGCAATAGAGTTTACCTGACTCATGTTTCCAATGCCAAAGCTTGCCAAAAGACAGAACAGGCTGAAAACTAATGCAAGAATCTTTCCTACCTGCTTCATTCCTTTATAGCTTCCAAGTCCGTCTTTTAGATAATACATGGCTCCGCCACGCCAGTCGCCATTCTTTCCTTTCTGGCGGAAATAAATGCCAAGAACATTTTCTGAATAGTTTGTCATCATTCCGAATATAGCCATAAGCCACATCCAGAATATAGCTCCAGGACCACCAAGAATTATTGCCGTTGCAACACCAACAATGTTTCCAGTTCCTATAGTAGCAGCCATTGCCGTACAAAGACTCTGAAACTGAGATATTGCTCTGTTTTCTTTTGAAGTATGAGCCGTAACATTAGAATCGCTAAAAATGGCTCCAATTGTTTTACTTATCCAATGTCCAAATCTAAAAAACTGAAATCCTCTGTTGACACATGTCATTACAATGCCTGCTATAAGCAGAAGAGCAATTCCAACCGTTCCCCAAACGATACCGTTCACTAAATTGTTAACCCTTGTTACAATTTCAATCATAAAGCCTCCTGTTTCATCACAGATTTAAAATAAAAAACGCAGGACTGGTATTTCACAGTCCTGCGTCTTTGCAGTAACATTACTTAATGGGCCATCTAGGACCAAGGGATTATGAGTCCCCTGCTCTAACCGACTGAGCTAATGACCCGAATATTGCTAGATTATATCAAAATAATCGATTTTTAGTCAATACTGCACACCAAAACGACATTTTCCACCATTCCAAAAAGATTTCCCCATACTTATACATCTCCATTGCTGAAAAGAGATGGAGGCACACAAGCCATAAGTTTATCTTTTGGGATTTTACAGAATATATCTACCAAAGCAGAATCAAGCTGAGTTCCGGCAATTTCGTGCATAATGTTTATGGCAGTCTCATGAGTTTCTGGCTCTTTGTAAGCACGGCGCATTACAATAGCAGAATATGTATCTGTTACGGCAATCACTTTTGAAGGCAACGGAATGTCCTGCTCCGAAAGACCATAATAGCCTTTGCCATCAATACGCTCATGATGATACTTTATCCACGGGCGAATAGAAGAAAACGAATGTAAAGGCTCTAGGAATTTTACACCAATTTCAGGATGCTGTCTCATTATTTTCCATTCCTCATCAGTAAGCTTTCCAGGCTTGTTCAAAACTTCTTCAGGAATTCCCAGCTTACCAACATCATGCATAAGGGCAGCATATTCAAGAGTCATTCTATTAATTTTCTTTTTTATATCCGATGGAAGATAATCATAGAAAAGCATAGTAAGGTTTTGAACAAAACGGCTATGACCGTTAAGGTTAGGATCACGAGCTTCTATGACACCAATCAAAACTTCCGTAACAGAAAGACAGTTATCCCTTATAGATTCTATAAGGTCAAACATAATAGTCAGAACAATTGCAACAAAGATACTACCACCAAACAAAATTCCAGCAATCATCAAATCTGGAACACCAAACAAGCCTACACAGATGTACCCCAAAAGAAAAAACACCAGCAGAATAAGACCTACATCTTTCCACACACTGCTGCGGCTTTTTCCCTTAGGAAACGCATCACGCATATTCTTCATGAAGCGGATATAGCGGTAAATATTTGTCACCATGATAATAACACCAAGCAGTATCATGGAATAGATAAGTACTCTCATATTTTAAAGTATAACACCAAATAAAAAAAAAGAAAGAAAAATAAAACCTCTTTTCACATCCGAAAAGAGGTTTTTTATATGTTTATTTTTATATATTCACTAAATATCAGTTTTTATATGCATCAGCATGAACACCCGCAATTGCTCGGCCACTAGGTTCATCCATGCTTTTCCAAGCAGCATCCCATTCCAAAGCCTTTGCAGTAGAGCAAGCAACACCAGCTTCATGAGGAACCGTCAGCGCAGCACTGTCATCAGGAAAGAACTGCGAATACAATTCGCGGTAATAGTATTCTTCCTTTGTTACAGGAGTATTAATAGGGAACCTTTTTGCACGCTGTGCAAACTGAGCATCAGAAATCTTGCTTGCAGTCATTTCTTTAAGAGTATCAATCCAGCTGTAGCCTACACCATCACTAAACTGCTCTTTCTGTCTCCAACAAATATCTGCAGGAAGAAGATCCTCAAATGCTTTACGCAAAATCCATTTTTCCATTCTCTGCTTTCCATCAGGAAGCTTAATACTCATCTTATCCAAAGGATTTAAATTCATTGCAACATCAATAAATTCTTTATCAAGGAATGGTACACGACCTTCAACACCCCAAGCTGCAAGCGATTTATTTGCACGCAGACAGTCATAAAGATGAAGCTTACTCATCTTACGAACAAGTTCTTCGTGGAATTCTTTTGCATCAGGAGCTTTATGGAAATATAAGTAGCCACCGAAAAGTTCATCACTTCCTTCACCGCTCAAGACCATCTTAATTCCCATTGCTTTTATTGCACGTGCAAGCAAGTACATAGGAGTACTAGCACGCACAGTTGTAATGTCATAAGTTTCAATATGATAAATTACATCTGGCAAAGCATCCAGAGCTTCCTGAATTGTAAAATGAACTTCATGATGTACTGTACCAATATAAGCAGCTGCTTTCTGAGCAGCAATTAAGTCAGGAGAACCTTCAAGACCTACAGCAAAACTATGAAGCTGTGGCCACCACGCATCCTGCAAGCTACCAGTTTCAACACGCTTTTTTGCAAATTTCTGAGTAACGGCAGCAACAATGCTGGAATCCAATCCACCAGAAAGCAAAACACCATAAGGAACATCGCTCATAAGCTGTTTACGTACAGCATCTTCAAGTCCGTTACGAACAGCTTTTATTACGCTTTCGTTTACAACAGCACCCTTTTCATCACAAGCACAAGCATTATCCTTTACGCTGTCATAAGATTCCCATGCACGATGATACCATCTTACAGGCTTTTCATCTTTTGAGTAATAATAGCAGCCGTTAGGGAACTCTTCTATTGTGCTGCAAATTCCTTCGAGCGATTTTAATTCGCTTGCAACATAGTAGCGGCCTTCGTTATCCCATCCCTGATACAGAGGAATAACACCAATTTCATCACGGGCAACAAGATACACATCTTTTTCTGTATCATACAAAGCAAATGCAAAAATGCCGCTTAAATCTTCCAGAAAGTTCACACCTTTTTCTTTGTACAAGGCAAGAATTACCTCGCAGTCACTACCAGTCTGGAATTTATATTTTCCTTCAAGCTGTTTTCTTAAATCCTGATGATTATATATTTCACCGTTTGCAGCAAGAATAAGTTTTCCGTCTTCGCTCATCAAAGGCTGCTTTCCGCTTAATGGGTCAACAATGGCAAGTCTTTCATGTGAAAGAATAGCATTATCGCCAGTGTATACACCACTCCAGTCTGGTCCTCGGTGACGAATTTTCTTTGACATGTTTATGACCTGTGTACGCAAGTCTTCACTGCTTTTTAAATCAAAAGCTCCTACAAATCCACACATACTTTACACCCCTTACTTGTAATGTATTTAAAATAAAAAAGATGTCCACAAGGCACAATAGAGACTCCTATTGCGTCATGCAGACATCTTTGTCAATGCAACTATAATATAAAATTCTATACAGAGTGTCAATTAGGGAGCTTTTTCAGCATTAAACCTCATAAGTACGCAGAATATTTTCCGCCGTAGCCAATCGGCTCTGACGCAAGTCCATACTCTGCTTTTCAATGTAATGCTGAGCCTGCGGTTCCGTCATCTTTAACACTTGAATAAGAACCAGCTTTGCCCTGTCTACAATGCGTATTTCTTCTATTTTCTTTTGCAGACGCAGGTTTTCATTTTCAAGATTCATTACCCTGCGGCGAGCGGCAGACAAGAGCTTTACCGCCTGATAAAAGAACTCTGGCGACAAAGGCTTTGGCAAAGCGAAAACTCCGTAATCTTCCACATTCGCACTAATTTCAAGCACATTCTCGCAATCCACAATAAGAATAATACCCGCAGTAGTCTTTTCCGACGCTGTAATGGCAAAATCATTTCCCAGCTCATCAGACAAAGGAGTATCAATAATAATCAAATCAAAATCCATGTCGGTAATATACCGCCTGGCTTCAGAACCGCTCTGAGAAGCAACAATTCGGCTAAAAGACTCAGAGCGCATGAAGTCAGAGATAATTCCCATCGTGGCATTCGTATTACTGGCAATCAGAACACTATCCATGTCTTAAACCATCCCGAATGCAGGATCCTCACATCTAGACTTAGTCTGTATGAAAGTATTCAAAGTCAGTTCAGGAATTACAGACTGAACAAATTTACTGTTTTTTGCAAGATCAAGAGCTTCCTTCAAAGAAGCAGGCAATCGCTCAAGATGCTTCAACTCGTTTTCTGGCATTTCAAGCAGATTTTTATTTTCTGGAGGCATCAAAGGCATCTTCTTTTCAATGCCGTCAAGCCCTGCAGCAATAAGCAAAGCCAAAGCAATGTACTGATTACAGCTGGAATCTGGCGAACGCACCTCAATGCGAATTGCATCCCCTGTTGCTGCAGGCACACGAATAAGCGGACTTCTGTTCTGTGACGACCAGCTTACATATTTTGGTGCTTCAAATTCCCCCAGTCGCTTATATGACTGCTGCAAAGGATTTAAAAATGCCGTAATCTCGCGTATGTGGTTAAGAATGCCAGCAATAAAATACTTAGATTCAGGACTATCTTTCCCGAAAATATTTTCTCCGTCTTTATGCAGCGAAATGTTTACATGCAAGCCGCTACCCGATTTATTTTCAAATGGCTTCGGCATAAAGGAAGCAAAAAGACCGTCCTGTGCAGCAATTGTCCTAACAGCCATCTTAAATGTAGAAAGATTATCTGCCGCCTGCATTGTACTATTGTAGCGGAAGTCAATTTCATTCTGCCCTGGACCATTTTCGTGGTGACTAGTCTCAGGCTGAATGCCCATCTGTTCCAAAGTCAGAATAATGTCACGTCTTACATTCTCGCCCTTATCCAAAGGAGCAAGATCACAGTAACCGGCATTATCATGAGGAATATTTGTAGGCTGACCGTTATCATCAAGCTTAAAAAGATAGAACTCACATTCCGTTCCAATCTTTGTTTCATAGCCCATCTTTTTGCAGCGGTCAATTACATTTTGAAGAATAAGGCGGGAATCTCCAGCAAAAGGAGTTCCATCAAGATAGCGAATGTTACAGTAAAGCCGTGCAACTCTTCCATGCTGAGGCCTCCAAGGCAGAACAGAAAGAGTAGCAGGATCTGGAACAATAAACAAATCGCTTGTTGTTTCGTTCAAAAAGCCCTTTACGGCACTGGCATCAAAGGAAATGCCTTCTTCAAAAGCCTTGTTCAAAAGAGCAGGCTGAATGGATATACTCTTTACATCTCCAAATATATCTACAAAAAATAATTTTATAAACTTTACATTGTTTTCTTCAATATATTGAAGAACTTCTCTTTTTGTATACTCCATACAGCAATCCTTTTTATTCAAATATTATTCAACAGTCACAGACTTTGCAAGATTTCTTGGCTTGTCAGGATTATTACCGCGATGAATAGCACAGTAATAAGAAAACAACTGAGCAGGTATAATAGAAAGAATAGGTGCAAAAGCTGGCTCTGTATCAGGAATGGAAACAATCTGATCCGCAGCAGCTTTGAATGCCCCTGTTGTATCCTGCGTAATGACAAAAGTAGCAGCCCCACGGCTCTTTACTTCTACAATATTACTTGCAATCTTTTCGTACAGCTCAGGCACAGTAGCAGTTGCAACAACAAGAGTTGAAGGGTCAACCAAAGCAATAGGACCATGCTTTAATTCACCAGCAGCAAAAGCCTCACTGTGCATGTAGCTTACTTCCTTAAGCTTTAGGGCACATTCCAAACTTGAAGCACTGTCAAACTGACGTCCTATAAAGAACACCTTTTCCTTGTTGTAATTCTGCGAAACAAATTTCTGAATGTTGGCCTTATCATCCAAAATCTGCTGAACCTTGTCAGGAATGCAGGAAAGTTCTTTCAATAAAGAACAATATGCTTCATCCGTAAGCTGACCTCTCAATTTTGCAACCTTCAATGCAATAAGATACAGACATGCAAGCTGTGTAGTATAAGCCTTTGTAGAAGCAACAGCAATTTCTGGCCCAGCCCAAGTATATACAACATCATCAGCTTCGCGGCTTACAGTAGAACCGACACAGTTTGTAATTGCAATTACATGCACGCCAGCAGCCTTTGCAAGACGCAATGCCGCAAGAGTATCCGCAGTTTCACCAGACTGGCTGATTACAATAAATACATCATCCTTGTTCAAAATAGGATTCATGTAACGGAATTCACTTGCAACATCAACAACAACAGGAATGCGCGCAAACTTTTCAAACGCATAGCGTGCAACAACTCCAGCGTGATATGCAGTACCGCAAGCAGTAATTACAATACGCTTTGCATTCTTCCAGAAGCTGTCATCATTTTTCTTTATTTCATCAAATTTTATGTCGCAGATTTTACCGTTTTCTGCAATCAGGCGAGGACGCAGAGTATCGGTAAGGGCTTTTGGCTGCTCATGAATTTCTTTAAGCATGAAGTGCTCGTAGCCGTTCTTTTCTGCACTCGAAATGTCCCAGTCAACATGATAAGGCTCTTTTATTACCTTGTTGCCGTCACCGTCAAACAAATCAACATGATCTGCATACAATACGGCAAGCTGTTTCTGGTCTAAGAAATATACTTCACGAGTATGTTCCAAAACAGCAGGAACATCGCTGGCAATAAAGTTTTCATCTTTGCCAAGCCCAATAATAAGAGGGCTTTCTTTTCTGGCAGCAATAATGCGGTCTGGGAAGTCCTTGCACAAAACCCCAAGAGCATAACTGCCCTCAAGCTTTTTAAGAGCTTCCTGCACCGCCTTAAAAATATCCTTTTCCTTTACA
>CACXDK010000005.1 GCA_902766345.1 uncultured Spirochaetaceae bacterium
ATGTATGTCAACAACCTTTCCATCCACAATAGTACATCCATTCTCAAACGACTTGATGTACATGACACGTTTTGCAAAAAATGCAAGTCCGACTATGATAAACAGCGAAAATACAGCAAGAAGAATAAAGTCTGACGTACAAACCAGTTCCATAGGTCTGTTAATAAGGCTCAGCATTTTCTGAAAGTCGATATCCTTCTTTATTAATGAATAAAAAGCAAGAAATCCTGCTCCTATAACTGGAAATAAACCCGACAATGTTAAACCATAATCATTTCTTATTGCCTTTTTTAAATTCATCTTACATTCCATAAAATACTCCAGCAAGTAAACATGTTCAGATGTTACGTCCGAACATGCATTATAAAATTACAGAGTCTTGCCTTCTACTGCTGCATACTTACCAAGCTTGTCACAGAGAGCTTCAAACTGATCAGGAGTAAGCTGCTGAGAAGCATCGCTCAAAGCCTTTTCAGGATGGCAGTGAACTTCAATTTCAAGACCGTCAGCACCAGCAGCAACAGCAGCCTGAGCAAGAACAGGAACCATCCAGCGAATTCCGCAGGCATGACTAGGATCAATAACAACAGGGAGATGTGAAACCTTATGAAGATAAGGAACAGCACTCAAATCAAGGCAGTTACGTGTGTAAGAATCATAAGTACGAATGCCGCGCTCACAAAGAATAACATTTTCATTGCCATTAGCCATGATATACTCAGCAGACATTAAAAGCTCGCTGATTGTGCCTGAAAGACCTCTCTTTAACAATACAGGCTTTTTAGTCTTTCCAAGTTCTTTAAGAAGATCAAAGTTCTGGAAGTTTCTTGCACCAATCTGAATTAAGTCTACATTTTCAAAATATTTAAGTTCTGAAATAGCCATAAGCTCAGTACAAATAGGTAGACCTGTCTCTTTTTTAGCAAGTTCCAAAAGCTTAATGCCTTCAACGCCCATTCCCTGAAAACTGTATGGAGAAGTTCTTGGCTTGTAAGCACCGCCGCGCAAAAGCCTTGCACCAGCTTTTTTTACAGCATGAGCAGCATCCAGAATTTGCTGCTCACTTTCAACAGAACAAGGACCTGCAATAAGAGGAACAGATTTTCCGTCACCAATAGAACAAGCTGTAACGCCTGTCTGACCGCCATCAATAGTAATTACAGTATTTTCAGGGTGGAAGGAACGGCTAGCCATCTTATACGGAGCAGAAACACGCTCCGCACTTTCTACAACATCATTTGCAAGAAAATCTTCAGGGTCAATTTTTGAAGTATCACCCAAAAGTCCAACGATAGTCTTGTCAACACCTTTAGAAATGTGAACACCAAAGCCCTTTCCCTGAATTTCATCAAGAAAAGCCTTTACAGACTCATCTCCAGCACCCTTCTTTAAAACCAAAATCATACGTCTATCCTCCAGTATGCAAAACAATACAAAATCATAAAAAAAGGGAGCCTTTCATTCGGAAGGCTCCCTGTAAGCTACTGATTAACCAGCAACACAACACACGCTATTCAGCGAACACTTCCGCGACACAATGAGAACCAATAATAGCTAAAGTAAAAGTAAGCCAGCATAGAGAAATTGATAATCTGCGCCCAACGGGTTGTATTACTCATAATTAGTAAGATATTACATTAGTATAATGTTTCTGTCAAGAGAAAAGCTTTCAAAAAAACAGCTATTTTCTTTGCTATTAAAAACATTCCATGCTATAATATTTCTATATTTAGAAATATGGAAGAGGAGTTAACTAAATGTTTTTCGAAAAAAAATCTAACGACAG
Source organism: uncultured Spirochaetaceae bacterium (assembly GCA_902766345.1). The sequence goes on from CACXDK010000005.1 coordinate 1,787, forward strand.
AATGAGTGCAAAAAAACTCTTTATTGGAACTCTCATTCCTTTACTTGTCATTACCTTCATGGCAGGAATAATCCTTGCATTTATTTCTAACAAACTTATTGGAAATTATGTTCATGCAGAAACTTCAGCAACCATTGAACATCTAAATTCACAAATTTCAGATTACATTTCGCCAGCAGTAACAAATGTTGAAAACTTCTCAAACTTTGCAAAATCTGCAGACGGCAATGAAACTCTGCAGAATCTTTGCGAAACCTTTGCACAGAGCCTAACTTACGCACTTTCCTTCTACTATGCAACGGAAGACTTTCATACAGGTAAAAATAAAGGGTTTTACGCAGACAGCGACCGTTGGGATCCTCCTGCAGACTGGATTCCAAAACAAAGAGACTGGTTCCGTAACGCAGTAGCAAAAGACGGTGCAGTTTCATTTGAAGAAGCATATATAGATGCAATGACAAACGAACTGTGCTTTACAATAGCAAAAGCTGTAAAAAACAACAGTGGAAAAATAAAAGGCGTTGTAGCAAATGATCTTAGACTTTCAAGCCTTGCCAGCATGATTCAGGAAGTACAGATTTCACCAAGAAGTCATATATACCTGCTCAGTAGCGATGGGAAATACATGACAAATGATGATGAAACAAAAATCATGAACGTAAACTATTTTGATGATTCAAAAATTCCATATTCACAGCAAGAATATCTTGACGGTACTCCAAAAACTTTAATTTCAGGCAAAACTTTCTACGCCATAAAACAAATAAACAAAACCCCGTGGTTTATTGCAGTCGAAGGACCAGTTTTGGATTTTACAGGAAAAGCAAAAACCACAACCCTCATATTTGAAATCATCCTCATCGCATTCAGCGTATTCTTTGCACTCATAAACATACAGTTCATCATGAAGATGATATCTGGGGAAAAATCCTTAGGCGAAAAGATTCTTTCAGAAACACAGGGACTTGCCGCAGCAGCAAAAGAAAATGCCGCAACAGCACAGGATCAGACAGCCGCCGTAAAAGAAATTGTAGCTACAATGGAAGATGACAACGAGCTTTCTGCAAATATCTCGCGGAAAATAAAAGATGTTGCCAGCGTTGCTGGAAAGACAAGTGACGATGTTTGTGAAGGAGTAAAATCTATAGAGCAGAATGTATTACAGCTTATGGATATTGCAGCGGCAAATAAAAATACAATAGAAGGCATAAAAAATCTCAGTGATAAAATAGAAAACATCTGGGATATAGTCACCCTCATTAACAGTGTTGCGGATCAGGCAAAAATCATAGCATTTAATGCCGAACTTGAAGCAAGCAGTGCTGGCGAAGCTGGAAAGAACTTCCACATCGTTGCAACTGAAATCCGTCGCCTTGCAGACGGCATCATAGACGGAACAAAAGAAATAAAAGAAAAGATTGGTGAAATTCAAAAGAGTTCTGACAGTCTTATTATTGCAAGTGAAAGCGGTACAGAAAAAATCAACAACGGAGTTGCCAACGCCAACATTCTAAAAGAAAGCTTTGAAAGCATAAAGAATGCTTCGGAAATAACAGCTAGCAGTGCAAACGACATTACTAAAATCATTCAGCAGCAGGCAGTTGCCAGTGAACAGATTCTTGTTACACTCAGACAGATAGCATCTGGTGCTGAAAGCTTTAATGCCGCAACCGAAAACATATCTTCTGCATCACAGAACCTCAGGAACATTGCAGAAGACTTAAACAAATAAGATTTATTTTTCTTCGTATGAAAGAATAATCGGACGAATATCTGACGGATACACATCTGCAGCCTTAATTACATAAGGTTGCAGAACAACACGGTTTTTATTCGAAGCCACACCTTCATCCGTAGAAGAATAAACAATCAGATACGTGCCAATAAAAAATGGTGTAGAAGTTTCGGAACGGAACTGAACAAAGCCTTTATCCGCAATCTGCAGAGGAATATACTCCCCCTTGTCAGATATATTGTCACCAGAAACAGTATACGTACCATTTTCAAACACAACATCCGTACCGTCTGTAGACTTCCAGCCATGCTTATCTTCAAAATTCTTAATGTATTCATCTGCAATGTATACAGGCTTTTCCTTGTCATAGAAAGCAGTTGAAAACTTCATTTTTTTATATTCGCCGTTCCAGACGTTTTCTTCGCTGATTACCATGCGAACAGCATCTTGAATCATAACACGGATTTCATTGGAAGATAAAAGAGAAATATTTACATTACGCTGCAATGTATCAATTTCAAAATTAGTAGAAGAAATATACATTCCGCGGTAATGCAAGGAACTATTCTGCCAGTTGTAAACCTCTTCGTCATCACCCATCAAAAAGATAATCTGCTTTCCGTAACGATCAAAAAACAGATAGCGGTAATCGTCCGAAGTTTTACCAGGTTTATACCAAAGCCCGTCTAAAAAGCCAGTAAAAGACTCTACAGTGCCGTCAAGAATGCCAGCAAGTTCCTTAGCTTCTACATAACTACCCTTCACACGAACCTGACGGGTCTGTACATACTTTTTCTGAGAGCCATCCCACTCCCAGCAAGTCTGTATCTGATCAGGACTAGACGGATTTTCTTCATCCGAACTATAAGACCAGATAGCAAAACTTTTTCCGCGTGCAAGGCTCTGATCATAAGATTCATCGCGTTCAATCTGCTCTATATAAATTGAACCGTTGCTCTGTAAATCGACAATCTGATTAAGATTAACTTTTCCATTCTTAGTTTCTATAAAATAAGCCTGTAATACAGCATTACCGCCCTGATCAAAGCCCTGATACACAAGAGACACCCTATGGTCTCCAACAAGATCCATGCCTGTATATGAAAAAGTCTTAACCTGAGTTACGCGAGTAGCAATCTGAGCAACTCTAGTGTACTGATATTTCTGCACGTCATACAGACCAACAAGCAGCTGTAAATATGGGCTTTCAGCACTTTTTATTGCATTAATCTGATCCTCATAGCCGTCACCGTTAAAATCCATGCTTACAATATTAATAAGGGTTTCATCTGGCGAAAGAGGAATGAGAGATTCTATTACACTGTCATCTTTTATTATGGAAGAATTGCTGGATGCATGCTCACCGACAGATTCCGCCTGAGGAATAACGGTTTTTGCAAAAGGCATCTGCTTTTGGGTTGTATTAAAATAGTGCCTGCTGACCAGCACGAATGCCAGTACAGAGGCAACAATAACGAATACGACAACAACAAATTGTTTTTTCATTCGTTCATGATACAAAAGACACGATTATTTTTCAAGAACAGAACGTAAAATTGCAAGTCCTTCGTCTATATTCTTTTTTGAAATGTTTAAAGGAGGTACAAGGCGTAAAGTCTGAGTACCAGCAGTAGAAAACAGCAAACCGTTTTCAAGACATTCCTTTTCCACTTCAACAGGATTTTTTCCAGTAATTTCAACACCAGTCATAAGACCAAGACCACGAACATCTGTAATGCAAGGCAGATTCCAGCTCTTTATCTGAGAACGCATATAATCTCCGTTTTCAGTTACATGACCAAGGAAATCTGGAGATGTCAAAGTCTTCAGAACAACACGTGCTGCAGCACATGCCAGAGGGTTTCCTCCAAATGTAGACTGATGATCGCCTGCCTGGAACACATCTTTTGCTTTACCACGGAAAAGGCAAGCTCCCATAGGAACACCACCAGCAATGCCTTTAGCCAAAGTTACCACTTCAGGATTAAACTGCAACTGTTCACTTGCAAGAAGGCTTCCAGTCCTTCCCATGCCAGTCTGAACTTCATCAGCAATAACAATAGCACCTGCAGCACGTGCAGCAGTAGCAGCAGCCTGAGCCCATTTTGGATCAATAAGGTTTACACCGCCTTCACCCTGTACACACTCTATCATAAGAGCAGCTGTAGTATTGTCAAAAGCTGTATTGATTGCATCCCAGTCATTTGCCTTGATTGTCCTAAATCCAAGAGGATATGGCTCAAAACATTTTGGGTGGAATTTATCCTGACCTGTAGCCTTTATAGTTGCAAGAGTACGACCATGGAAAGAATTTTCAAGAGTAATGACAGTCTTGCGCATTGAACCGCCGTTCAACTGACCATATTTGCGGGCAAGCTTAATTGCAGCTTCGTTTGCCTCAGCACCACTGTTTCCAAAATAAACCCCATCAAAACCAGTTGCATCCAGCAATTCCTTTGCATAAGCAACACCTGTGTCACTAAAAAAGTAATTGCATACATGAATCTGATTTTTTGCCTGCTTTGCAATAGCCTTTACAAGAGGCTTGTAATTATGGCCTAAGCAGTTTACGGCAATGCCAGCAAGAAAATCTATATATTTTTTTCCATTAACATCTTTAAGGACAGAACCTTTTCCTGACTTAAAAGTGACATCAAAAGAACCATAATTATTTACAACAGTTTTACTACCCATAAAAACCCCTTACTAATAAATCATAGTACCAATACCGCGATCACTGAACATCTCTATAAGAAGAGAATGTGGAACACGACCGTCAATAATATGAGTACGAGGAACACCGCCATTTCTGGCAAGCATACAGCACTCAATCTTAGGAATCATTCCCCCAGCAATAGTTCCGTCCTTTATATAAGACTCAACATCATCAATCTTAATGCGTGGAATCAAAGAAGATGGATCATTAACATCTTTTAAGACACCAGGAACATTTGTAAGCTGTACAAATTTTTCTGCATTCAAAGCAACCGCAATCTTTGCAGCTGCAGTGTCAGCATTAATGTTGTAACGGTTTGTATCTCCGTCTTCGCCAAGCGCAACAGTAGACACAACAGGAATGAACCCCTGCTGAATGAGCGAGAGGATTATTTCAGGATGAACCTGTGTAACCTCCCCTACAAACCCAAGATCAGCACCATCCTTACTAATCTTCTTGGCACGGAGCAAACCAGAATCCACACCGCTCAAACCTACAGCCTTACCGCCCTTCTGCAAAAGGATTCCGACAATATCCTTGTTCAGTTTACCAGTCAAAACCATCTGAACAATTTCCATTGTCTCATCATCAGTATATCGTAAGCCGTTTACAAATTTACTTTCTTTGCCAACTCGTTCAAGCATGTGATTAATTTCAGGACCACCGCCATGAACAAGAACAACATGAATTCCAATGGTATTAAGAAGAACAATATCTTCCATAACATCAGCTTTGAGTTCTTCATTAAGCATGGCATTTCCGCCATATTTTACAACAACAATTTTTCCTACCCAATGGCGGAAATATGGCAAAGCCTGAACAAGAACATTTGCCCACTGAGCATTATCAAGTCTTGGATCTACAGTATTATTTTCTTCCATAATTACATCCTTAGAACAAAGTCAAAAAACTTATGTTCTGTAATCACCGTTAATCTTGACATAATCGTAAGTCAGATCGCAGCCCCAAGCAGTTCCGCTTGCATTTCCATCCTTGCACTGTACAAGAATTTCAACAGCTTCCTCGCTCATAATTTCCTTTGCCTTGTCTTCATCAAAGTCAAGAGGAACACCATCCTTATAAACCTGCACACTGTTTTCCCCATGTACAGTAAAATCATCATTGTTTTCAAAGTATCGCTTTGAACCTTTATTGCTTGTAAACCAAATGCTTACTTTTTCAGGTGTAAACTCATAGCCAGAATAGCCCATTGCACACAAAAAACGACCAAAGTTTGCATCGCAGCCAAACATAGCAGCCTTTACAAGTGAAGATGAAATAATCTCCTTTGCAAGACCGCGTGCAGTTTCAATATCTTTTGCACCGTTTACATTACATTCAATAAGGCGTGTTGCACCTTCTCCGTCTGCGGCAATCTTCTTTGCCATTACGGTATTAAGTTTTGTAAGGGCTGCAAGGAATGTATCATAATCTTCCCCTTCCCCTGTAATTTCTGCATTACCAGCCATACCGTTTGCAAGAATTACAAGAGTGTCATTTGTAGAAGTATCACCGTCTACGCTAACACAGTTATAAGTGCTTTTTATAGATTCCCGCAAAGCCTTTTCAAGCATTGCAGAAGAAACAGCACAGTCTGTAGTAATAAAGCTGAGCATTGTTCCCAAGTTAATGTGAATCATACCCGAGCCTTTGCACATAGTTCCAATGTGACAAGTCTTTCCGCCTACAGTAAATTCTAGAGCACATTCCTTGTATTGAGTGTCTGTTGTCATAATGGCAACACGGGCTTCTGCATGGCCTTCTTTAGAAAGTCCATCTTTAAGAGCCTGAATGTGAGCTTCAATTTTTTCAACAGGAAGCTGCTGACCAATAACACCTGTAGAACAGACAACTACATCATCTGCACTGG
>CACXDK010000006.1 GCA_902766345.1 uncultured Spirochaetaceae bacterium
AACGGTCTTGGTGACTCTATCTGGGTGGGAAGTAAGCACAAAGACGAAGCATGGGAATGGGTAAAGTTCCTCGCATCTAAGGACGCACAGGATATCATCGGTTCTTATGGTGTTGTATTCCCTGCAATCGAAAGCGGTGTAAACAAAGCTTTGGAAACATACAAGACAAAGGGTTACGATGTATCTGCATTTACAGATGAAGCAAAAGCTCCTAACGGAACATTCCTTTATCCTATCGTAGATCATTCTGTAGAAATTGGTCAGATCATGACTCGTACTTTTGATGAAATCTTCCTTGGTCAGAAAGATGTAGAATCTGCACTTAAGGATTCTAACAATCAGGTTAAGTCATTGTTCAAATAATTAAGAATATAATTTAAATGACAACAAGGTTCAAAAGCTTAGTCTTTTGAATCTTGTTTAGAATGTTTACTCGGAGAGAGTATTATTTTTAGCTTTTAGGAAATAAAACCATGAGCATTTGCTTTGATAAAGAAAAAGGTGTTTTTCTACTGAATACTCCGTCATCAACGTATGTTATCAGACTGTATAATGAAAAATATCTGTTACATGGCGGTTGGTTTCATAAACTGCCTGTATGGTCTGATGTCTGTGTCATGCCTCTTGCAGATCGTGCATTTAGTCCTGTTCCTGCAGAATTGCACGGAAAAGCTGATTTTTCATTGAATTGTCAGCAGTGTGAGTATCCAGTGCCAATGCGTTCTGATTTCCGTTCTTCTGCGTATGAAGCTGTATGTGATGAAACATTAGCTTCTGATTTAGAGTATCAGACATACCGTATTTATGCTGGAAAGAAAAGTCTTGAAGGACTTCCTTCTACTTATGTATCACAAGATAGTGAAGCAGATACTTTGGAAATTGATTTGAAGGATCCTCATACAGGACTTCTGGTTACTTTGTTTTATACAGTATGGAATTCTCTTGATGTTATTTGCCGTCATGCTGTATTTACTTGTGGTTCTAAATCTTTGTCACTTAGAAAAGTTTTAAGTGCCAGCGTTGATTTTCCTCATTCCCGTTACAGAATGTTGCAGTTGTCTGGTGCACATGCACGTGAGCGTCATGCTGTTATTAGAAATCTTGTACCTGGTGTTCAAGGGGTAGGAAGTAGACGTAGTGCAAGCAGTCATCAGCAGAATCCTTTCTTAGCTTTACTTTCACAGGGAGCAGGGGAAGTTGATGGTGAAGTGTTTGGCTTTAATCTTGTATATAGTGGAAACTTCGTGGCTCAGGTTGAAGTTGATGAATGGGGCATGAGCCGTGTTCAGATGGGAATAAACCCATACAACTTTGACTGGAAACTTAATAAGGGTGAGTCTTTTTGCACACCTGAAGTTGTCATGGTACGAAGTGAAAAAGGAATGGGTGGCATGAGCCGTACCTTCCATGATTTATATAGAAAGAATCTGTGCCGTGGAAAATGGCGCGATGCGGAACGCCCTGTTGTAATAAACAACTGGGAAGCTACATATTTTAATTTTGACGTTAAAAAATTGTTTGCCCTTGCAGATACTGCTGCCAAGGAAGGGGTGGAACTATTTGTTCTTGATGACGGATGGTTTGGAAAACGTAATGATGACAGGTCTTCGTTGGGGGACTGGTTTGTAGATAAAAACAAACTGCCTAATGGTCTTGAAGAAGTGTCTGATGGTATTCATAGCCGAGGCATGAAATTTGGTCTGTGGTTTGAGCCTGAAATGATTTCTCCAGACAGTGACTTGTACCGTGCACATCCAGACTGGGCTTTTCAGGTAGAAGGCAGAGAGCCTGTACTTGGACGTCACCAGCTTGTTCTTGACTTGGGTAAAGATGAAGTAGTGGAATATCTGTTAGAAAAGATTTCTAATGTTCTTTCTACGGCTCACATTGATTATGTTAAGTGGGACTTTAACCGAAGTCCTTCGGATATGCACTTAAATGCATCTCATAAGTTCTATTTGGGACTGTACAAGCTGTTGGAAAAACTTACAACTCGTTTCCCAGATGTGCTTTTTGAATCTTGTTCTGGAGGTGGAGGTCGTTTTGATCCTGCAATGCTTCATTACATGCCTCAGACTTGGACAAGTGACAATACCGATGGTCTTTCTCGCATTTCAATTCAGCTGGGAACCTCTGTCGCATATCCTGCAAGTGCAATGTCATGCCATGTTTCAGCAGTACCTAATCATCAGATAGGAAGAATTACCTCTCTTTCTACTCGTGGTCATGTTGCAATGGCTGGTACATTTGGTTATGAACTTGATTTGAACTTGCTTTCTGAAGTAGAACTTGCGGAAATCCGCAGTCAGATTGCATGGTATAAAAACATTCGTGGAACTGTTCAGTTTGGCGATTTGTACCGCATTCAGTCTCCTTGGAACGAAACTTCTGCTGCAGAAGCTTCTGAATATGCTGCCTGGGAGCATGTTTCAAAAGATAAGAAACAGGCTGTAGTAAGCGTTGTATGGAAATTCCCAGAAGCAAACCCTGAGTTTGTTGTTGTTCCATTACAGGGGCTCGATCCTGATGCTATGTACAAGTTTAAGAGTTTACAGAGCGAAACTTTGATTGATCATCTTAAAAAGTCAGTATTTGATATGCCTTCAAGCCAATGTTCTGCAATTCCAGATGGCACTTGTGTTTCTGGTGCTGAATTAATGTATGCTGGCATTCGTATTATGGGTAAACCTCAGTACGGTGGTAGTGTTCATTTTGTGCTTGAAAAATGTTCTTGAATTATCAATGGTTAGTTGCTGCTACTATTGTTTAAAATAATTCCTCCCTGTCGGACAGTCCTCCTGTTTGCTGCTACTTATGCTGTCCGACAGTTTCTTTTTTTCTTAATGTGTGCAAAATCAAATCTTAAACAGGTTTATTTCGCTACCAATTTTTTGGATATTGTCAGTTACCTTGGCGGAAATCGTGGAAAGAGTTGTGCCTGTGTGATTTATTCCCTCTGCACCAATATGCATTTCTTCAATGCTGACTTTGATTTTATCCGTAATTGTTTGTAATTTTTCTATTTCATTGAGAATATGCTTGTTGCCCTCGGTCATTTCGCTGGAAGCGGTTTTTACTTCGAAAGTAGAATTGTTCATTGACTTGAGGGCATCAATGATTTGCCTTGAACCAATCTGCTGTTCCTCCATTGCACCCTTAATCTGCTCAACAATCTGGTTTGTCTCGGCAATGCTCTGTTCAATCGCATTAAATGCCGTATTTGTTGCATTTGAAACCTCTACAACTTCCCGAATTGTTGTTTGAATCTTCTGAAGCTCTGCACCGATAGTCTTTGATTGATCTGAAGATGTTTCGGAGAGCTTGCGGATTTCATCAGCAACAACAGCAAAGCCTTTTCCTGCCTCGCCAGCGTGAGCAGCTTCGATTGCAGCATTCATAGCCAGCAAGTTTGTCTGTTCTGCAATGCTTTCAATAGCGGTGTTTGCGTCCTGAAGCATTTTTGACTGTTCATCAATGCGTACAATTTTTTCGTTTGCATTGCTCTGCGTTGAAAATCCTTCATTGGAATGTTTCTGTAAAGTCTTAAACGATGAAATCATCTTGCCCACGGAACTGTTTACAGAATTGATGTTGCCAATCATCTGTTCTACTGCTGAAGAAGCCGTTGCCACGCAAGAAGTCTGAGATTCAATCATTCGCTCCAACGATTCAATATTAGCACTGATTTCATTCACAGCGCCTGCTGTTTCATTTACAGAGGCTGACTGATTTAAAATCTGGCCGTTCATACTTTCGATATTCGAGATAATTTTCGTAATAGAGTCAGAAGCTTCATGTGTGCTGCTCTGTAATTCTGTATCAACAGAAACAAGGTCGTTTTTGGAAGATTGTAAGCTTGTAACAATAGCTTGAAGTTTTTCCACAAATGAATTGAAACCTCTGACAACATCACCGATTTCATCATTTGTCGTGTGCTCAATGCGCTGCGTGAGGTCTGCGTTGCCACTTGCAATAGTTTCGATAGAAGTTTTTACAGCTTCAAGCGGTTTAATGACCAACCTTACAACAAATGCACTGATGACTATAGAAAGAATAATTGTGCCAATAATAATGCCGATGATGCTCATACGCATGGTTTTCAGAGAACCAAAGTAAAAATCATAAGGTGCGACACCGAAAATAGTCCAGTCTGTATTCGGAATACTTTTGTAAGAAACAATCATGTGTATTTTCAGAGTTGGATCAATAAAATCTTCCTGTCCTTCCCGCCCTTCATAGATATGTTCCAGTACGAGTCCTAGCCCTTGTGTTTTATCTAATTCTTCTGGATTTGACTTTTCATCAGTGCCTTCATTTGCGTTTGCAATAGTTGCTTTCTTGACACGGTTAATCACGGAAGGGTGAATGCCTCCTCCCATGTCAATTGTCTTAATCGTATCAAGAATGCCATTTCCGTTGATAATAAGAACAATTGCACCTATTGGAGTGTGATTGTTATCAAAAACAGGAACGCAGTAATTTTGCAGAACGCTTTGCGTAATTTCCACAAACATCGGTTCAGAGATAAAACGTTCTCCACGTAAAGCTGCTTCTAGATAAACTGCACCTGCAAAGTTTCTGATACTTCCATCTGCCATCATTGCGTCACCGTTTTTTGTATAGAAAGCCAAATTTTGATAACGGTCACCCAGTCTTTTGCGTACAGATGTCAGAACGCGGCTTTTTTCTGCCAGACTTATGTTTTCATCGCAAATTACATCCAGCCTTGCTAGGCCTTCAATCAAGGTGAATTCCTTTTCATTCATATTTTCAATTGTGCTGGCAAGTTCCGATGAAATGGAGTCAAGATGTCTTGAGACTGATTTTTTTAAGGCACTGGCAGATATTTCATAAGATACAATTCCAATTATTGTCGTTGATATTACAATAATAGCCAAAACCAAAAAAAGTAATTTTGCAGACACTGAAGTCTTACGAATCTTCTCTCTCATATATTTTAATTATAAGGGGAAAACTTGAAAAATCAACAAAAAAAATGCGGAGCTTTTACGCTCCGCATTTTTTTTGTTACTGAGAAGATCTAAATATTAATCTGTAAAAAGATTAGAAGCTACCTGCAACAGCAACAGCACATGCTACAGTACAACCAACCATTGGGTTGTTACCCATGCCCATGAAGCCCATCATTTCTACGTGTGCTGGAACTGATGAAGATCCTGCGAACTGAGCATCTGAGTGCATACGTCCGAGAGTATCA
>CACXDK010000007.1 GCA_902766345.1 uncultured Spirochaetaceae bacterium
AATGCTATTATCTTTAATGGAAGAAAAAAAACTCTCATTAAGATTTGCAAATAACCTGGTCAGGCGGATTATATTCCACCACAAATAATAGTGTGTATATGCACTGGTAGTAGTCACTTGATTCATATAACCAAGACGCCTATCCTGCCTTTCATCTGTAAGATTGTGACTAAGTGCACGGATCTGCTCTGAAAGCAGCACTTTCTGCTTTGAATTAATTGGAAAGATAGAGTCAAGCAAATTACCAAACTTTGTTATGACAGGTTTACTTTCCTCAGGAATAGAAGCTGGATTAAATAGAGAAGAAACAACTTCTGCTGTAAGAGCATACTGTCCGCGACCAGTTTTTGTTTTACTAACAACATTATCAATATGTTCATTACGTTTAGAACTTTCTTCCTGAGCTCGCTTTTCCTTACGAATAAGTTTACCTTCAACCTTCTTTTTTTTCTGAGAAAGTTTTACCCCTTGTTTTTTTTCATACCATTTAAGTTCTATCTTTGTGTCTGTTTTCTGATTTTGCATAGTTTTCTCCAGTTTTCTTGAGCATTTGATACAATGCCGTCAATTCGGAACGGATATCATGAAGAGTTGACAGAGCTGCAAATTCAGCTTCCATCACTTGAGCATCCAGAATTATCTGTTTTTTTGCATCCTGAATGCTCATTCCATTTGTTTGAATTAAGTGTTTGAGTCTCATGATTAGTTCAAGTTCACGCTGAGAGTAAAGCCTTTTGCCCCTATAATCTTTTTTCGGAGAAAAACCGGGAATAACAGATTCCCAGTAACGCAGGACATGAGCTTTTACTCCAGTAATTTTTACAACTTCACCAATCAGATATTTAGCCATTAACCTCTGATCTGTCCTGCCATTTCTGGCGGCTTGCCTTCATTTCTATCTGAACAGGAATCTGATCAAAGCCCAGATCTTCTCTAACCCTGTTCTTCAAATATGTAACATAGCTTTCAGGAACATTATCAGGTCTAGTAGCAAAAATGAGGAATTTTACAGGATTTGAACTAACCTGTGTTATGTAGCGGACTTTAAAATGAATTGCTTTTGTTGCAGGAGGCGGATACTTAAACAGCCAGTCCCTAAGTGCCAGATTAAGTGCAGCAGTATCAATCTTTCTGTTTAACTGCTCATACAAAGAAAGAGCCGTGTCCATAAGATTTTTTATGCCGTCTTCATTCTTTGCACTAATGGCAACAATAGGAGCCCATTTCATGTGTCCGAACATATTATGAATATACTCTTCTACTTTTTTCAAAGCTTTTCTGCTGCCATCTTCAACCGTATCCCATTTATTCAAAATGAAAATAATTCCACGACCTCTCTCATAAGCGAGAGAGGTTATTTTTTTATCCTGCTCAGTCAAACCATCTTTTGCATCCATCATAAGAAACATGATGTCACACTCATCAAGAGTTTTTATTGCTCTGTTTACAGAATAATACTCAACGTTTTCAGAAACTTTCTTCTTACGGCGGATTCCTGCAGTATCAAGAATTTGAATATCTTTTCCATTATAACGGAAACTACCTTCAACAACATCGCGAGTTGTACCAGCATAATCGCTAACAATAGAAGCCTGAGTATGTGTAAGGGCATTACTAAGTGTTGATTTTCCTGTGTTTGGTTTTCCAAGAATGGCAATTCTAATAGGAACTTCTTCTTCTGAACCTTCTGTAACTCTAGAAAAATCTATGCCATCTATTAAAGCCTGAGAAAGAGCAGGAATGTTATCACCGTGTGTTGCAGAAATAAAGATAAGATTTTTAAAACCGTACTTCATGTAATTGTAAGCAAGGTCTTCATTCTTACCGCCTTCGGTTTTATTTACAGCACCAATAATCTTATCCCAGTATGGACGCATCTGAACCAAAAGTTCTTCATCTTCCGTCGTAATTTCTGTTGCATCAAGCAAAAGAAGAATGCGGTCTGCTTTACGAACCATTTCCAGAGTTTTTTCAACAACAAGATCATCCATCTCGCTTTCTCTAGAAGTATAGTCACGAGTAAGCTTATATCCACCAGTATCTACAAGATGAACAGGCTTTCCTGCAATAAAGCAAGTACCTTCAACAGGATCGCGTGTAACTCCAGGAGTTGGATCCGTAATGGCTCTTTTTGTATGAGTCAGTGCATTAAAAAGTGTAGACTTACCTACATTAGGACGTCCTGCAATAACAATCAGAGGAAGGTTAAAATAAATTTTATCGGAATAAAACTGCTGAGAACAGCCTTCTTTTACTTCTTCTTTCTTTTCTTCAGAGACTTCACCATCCGCCGGCTTTACAGGCTTTGGCTTGGAAAAGTCCGGTTTCTTTTTCTTCATTATGTTTTACTCCTGAACCTGCTTAGAGGATATTGTTTCCATGGAAATGTTTTCCAGCTCTTTAATCGTAAATCTGGAAAGGGTTTCTTTTATGACAGGAATCTGCTTTGGCGTCATGCTCAAACTGCGAAGTCCAAAGCCTGCAAGAATCATTGCAGTTTCTTTTCTACCTGCCATTTCACCACAAACGGAAACTGGAATGTTATTCTTATTTGCATTCTCAACAGTTGCACGAATAAGGCGAACAACTGCAAGATTAAATTCGTTATACAATGGGGCAACAGCTGGATTCTCACGGTCAACACACAAAGTATACTGTGTAAGGTCATTTGTACCAAGAGAAAAGAAATCGCTTTTTTTTGCAAGACAGTCAGAACATATTGCAGCAGCAGCGGTTTCTACCATGATGCCGATAGGAACATCCTTAAACGGAATCTTTTCTTCCTTCATACTGATTCTAACACCTTCTGCAATGCCTCGCACAGTTTCAACCTGCGAAACATCTGTAATAAGAGGAATCAATATGCGAAGATTTCCATATACACTTGCACGGTACAAAGCCCTAAGCTGTGTACGGAACAACTGAGGATAGAACATTGAAAGGCGGATTGCACGTAAGCCCATCAAAGGATTTTTTTCATGAGTACTAGGAATCTCCTTAAAGTTAAGAAGCTTGTCACCACCAACATCAAGAGTTCTTATTGTTACAGGCTTATCGCCCATCATCTCCAGAACTGCTTTATAGGCTTCAAACTGAGTTTCTTCACTTACAGAATTAGAAAATGGCCCATTCGATTCAGAAGACTGGTGCTGAATTGCATCCATAAAAAGAAATTCCGTTCTGAAAAGACCTATTCCATCCGCACCTTCTTCAAGTGCAATCTTTGCTTCTTCCGTAGTACCAATATTTGCGTACAGCTTAAACTCAGTACCGTCTTTTGTGCGGGCTGGCTTTGTCCTAAACTGGAGCAGCTGCTCACGGTATTTTCTATCATCTTCTATTTTTATGCGGTATTCAGTAAGAGAACTTTCATCTGGGGTCAAAATAATTTCGCCCCTGTTACCGTCTACAATAATCTGCTCACCAGTTTTTACCTGATTCTGAATGTCATCAAGACCAACAACAGCAGGAACACCAAAGCTTTTTGCAAGAATTGCAACATGGCTTGAAACACCACCTTCGGTCAATGCAAAACCTGCAATCTTTCTTTTGCTCAAAATAACGGTATCGCTGGTAAGCATTGCCTTTGCAACAATAACAGCACCATCTGGAACTTCTTCTATATTAAAAGGATGGTAGTCAAGAAGAATGTCCATGACCTTGCCAAAAACATCTTCTATATCTTTTGAACGTTCTGCAAGATAGTCATTGCCACTGTTTCTAAGGCGCTCGGCATACTGGGCAACTTTTTTATCCAATATATATTCAATGTTGTAAAGTTCTTCAGTATAACTATCATGAACTTCCTGTATAAAAACAGGATCTGCAAGCATGAGCTGGTATGTTTCAAAAATAATTTTCTGGAGATTATCTTTTGGAAGATTTTGAAGCTGTTTTTCAATTAACGACTGGACAGAATTACAGGCGGAAGAAAATCTGTTCCAACCTTCTTCAATCTGGTCAGACGTAATTTTTTCTTTCGGAATGACCTTTTCTTTTATTTCAGGAAGCACGAATGCTTTGCCAATACCAATTCCAGTTGAAGCTGATAGACCCAGTACTACGTTCATTCTATTATAGTACTGTCTAATTTTATTCTAGTCAATGAGTTGTATTTTCCAAAACCTGCCTGTAACGCTCGTACAAAAGCACTCCAGCAGCAACAGAAACATTCAGGCTGTCAATCTTGCCACACGTTGGTATAGAAACAACAGTGTCGCAGTTTTTTGCAAGCAGTCTTGAAATTCCGCTTCCTTCGCTTCCCATAACAATGCAGGTTTTACGGTCAAACTTTGTAGCCTGCAATGGAGAACCGTCTGCATCAGCTCCGTAAATCCAGAAACCTGCTTCTTTGAGCATTTCCGCTGCCCTTACAAGATTTGTAACAACGGCAGTAGGAATGTAGGCACTAGCTCCTGCACTTGTACGTGCAATAATTTCATTATCCTGAATATCCGAAGCCCCTCTGCGTTCTGGCAAAACAAGGAGCGATGCCCCAAACTGATCGCAGGAACGGAGTATAGCACCAACATTATGAGGGTCTGTCACGCTATCAAGCATTACAACTGTTGCTGTTTCGGGACAGGCAGAAAGCCACTGGTCAAGCTGAACAAGGTTCTTTGCTTTTTCCTGCATTTCTTCTGCAACAAGGACAATTCCACGATGATCTCTGGCCTGTTCTGGAAGAGGCAGCACCAGCTTTGCAAGAGTCTCGTCATCCGTTTCGGAAGACGTAATGCCAGCCTGTTTTGCAAGAGAAAGTATTTTCTTAATGCGCGGACCAGGCTTTGAATAATAGATTGTCATTGTGCCAGCATGAGAGTTTTTAGCATGTAATGCTTCTTCTGCAAACCGGCGCACTTTTTCTTCTACTGCATGAAAGCCTGTATATATATTCTGTGCCATTAAATTTCTATAATAAAATTATGCGTTTTTTCCGCAGCAGTTCTTATACTTTTTGCCGCTACCGCATGGACAAGGCTCGTTACGGCCAACTTTGCGTCCTTCGCGGATAACAGTCATAGGCTTAATGTAGCCTTCTGTATAAAGCCACTCACCGTCAATCTTTCTGAAACCGCCAATTTCGTGATGAACATCGCGAATGCCTTTCTGTGTGTAGGTTGCTTCAAATTCTACGATGCCTTCTGTATCATCAGGACCGCCTTTTTCTACGTTAAGGATTTTCAGTCCGTGCCAAGTACTTGTATTGCTCCAGTCTTCTGTTGCCTTACGGTCTATTTCTGCTATTTTTTCGCCTTTTTCGCAAGTATTAATAATAAAGTCAATTTCATGCTTTACATAAGCTGTGTAGCGAGCACGCATAAGTGCTTCTGGATTAGGAGCTTTCTGTGTTCCTTTAATATAAAGTTCGCAGCAGTCTGAATATTTTTTGCCGCTGCCGCACGGACATAAATCGTTATTCTGTTCACTCATAGGGCTTAGTATACCGATTTACACCGTGCATTGCAATAATGCA
>CACXDK010000008.1 GCA_902766345.1 uncultured Spirochaetaceae bacterium
GGTTTAACAACTGCCGGTTTTGCAGCAGGACGCACCAACTCCTTTCCAGTCTTTTCATTTTTAGGGGTCACAGCCATAATTTTCCCACCTCTGTTAAGTTATTCTATAATATCAGACTGCCAAAATCATACTGATATTATATCTTCATCAGGATTAAAACTCTCTGCAGAACAAACAACAGCAATATTCATTTCCATAGGATTGTGAATCTGAATGTAACGGCCGTTTTGTCTTAAATTATAAGTACCATCAACAGGACGATGCCCACCAAACCACAAAGAAGTTCCGTCATCTTCCTTACCACTCAAAATAGAGAACTGACGGACAGAACTGTTTTCTTCAGCCTGATCATTTGCAGTCCAAGTAAAATCAAGGATTAAATCGCCATTATCATGATAATTTACAATTTCATTACGGGTATATGGTCTGAAAGGCTCCGCATGACTAATACCAAAATCACGGAATAAAGCAACAATAGGAAGATTTGTTTCAAAACAGTTTATAAGATGCAGAACAACATCTCCATACAACTCATCAACAAATTCCTTTACCATAGAACCTTCAAGAGCATATTTTCTAAATGGGTGGTCACCCCCACCTTCTTTATTCAAAATATTTTCATGATTTCCTTTTAAGAAATGAAAATGTTCAGGGAAAGCGTTTTTTAACTCCATAACTGCCATCATAGTTGAAAAGCAGTCCATCATTTCCTGCTGCATAGGCTCACAGTTTATATTACCGTTTTCAACCCATTCCTTATAGGAACAGATCCATCTGTCACGCGATTCTACAGGAGATTCAGTATGAACACCATCGCCCACACACACCACGTACAGTTTTCCTTTTGCAAGAGCAGAAAGCAAAGATTCTCCTTCAAAAGAGCATTGCATCAACTGAATGAGAAAGTCTGGCCGACCATGAAGATCAGGAACAATAACAACAGGGAGATTGTCGTATGAAAAATCAAGCAAGCCCCCTGCAGAACCATCAGTTGCTTTTGGCCTATATGAAGAAGATTCGTTTTCAAGAGTAGATACAGTCCTGTCAAGAAGAGAAACAAGTTCTTCTTCAGAAGGAAGTCTGCAACAGTCACGGTAAGACTGAATCCTCAGCCTTAGACCTTCACATTGTTCTTCTGTAAGCATTTTTATGCCATTACAATATCAGAAGAACCTACCGTTACTTTATCTCCCACATTCAGCTTAACAAACTTATCAGGAGGAATTCTTCTGTCATTCAGGAAAGTTCCATTAGTACTGCCTTCATCCTTCAAGAAATAAGCATCCTTAATTTTCTGAATGATACAGTGGTGACGACTTGCAAGCTTGCTGTCAATTATAATGTCATTATCACCTTCACGACCTATTGTAATCTTTGCAACAAGTTCAATTTTCTTTTTATTAAAAACAAGATAAGAAGCCTGCTGAAAGCGTGCAATATTATCAAGCTGCTTTCCAACAGGACTACTGGTTATAATTGTAGTTTCTGCCATTTTTTAAATATAACACAGTTATTGAAAAATAGAAATAGCTATTTTCTAGTTTATATTAAAATTCGCTTCTATTAAGGATTTTACAAGCAACTGAACCGTCTTAGACACAGCTTCCTTTGTTTTAGGACTAAGCTTTGAAGCCGACTTCATCATGCGCCCCACACTCTCAAAAAGGTTCGATGAAAGTTCAGAATTTGTCTTTGCCTTTGAATCATTTAAAACCATAAAGACAGTTTCAATAAACAGCTCTCTTTCTTCAAGCGAAAGCTCCGAAATCCAGTCATTAACAGCCCTGTCAACAAGCCGGCTTCGCCTGCCAGTTTCCGAGCAGGTAATAAAAGAAGTTCCCAGTAAATGCCAGGTAAAAGGATCATGCTGCATAAGCATATTCCAATCACCACATTCAACCGTAGTAAAAGAATCTGAATGAGAAAAAAGCATGCCAATTACAGAAAGCCTAGGCACAAAAGAACGCTCTTTTTCCGCTATAGATTTATAATTTTCAGACTCAAAAAACTCTTTCTTAAAACCAGGCCCGTCATTATTAAAAATCCATACAATTCTCTTTTTTACTTTGTCACAAACATTAGAAGCCGCATATAAGGCAAGATTTCCGCCTTTTGAATGCCCACCCACAAACAGACTACCCTTACAATATTTTGCAGCAGTTTCAAGATAAGCGGCAGCATCTTTCTGTGCAGGCACAGTATCCATATATCCAAGATTAAAATCTTCTTTCCAACCGACTATAGAATCATCAGTACCGCGGTATGTAACAAAGCTCCAAGTCTTACAGCCCTTTCCTGCAAAGGTAAAGGTAACGGCACAAAACTGCTCTTCGTTTTCATAGTCAATTTTTTCAACATAGCCCCGCACTACCATTGCCCCAAAGCGTCTGGACTCACCGCAAGCCTTTAGCAAATCTACAGTCTTTTTATTTATAAGCATGCCCACATTACTGCGGTCTTCATAACCAGTTGAACAAAAGAATTTCTCACAGCAGTCAGCAAGCGTAATAACACCATCATCAAAAGCCTCTGTGGCAATTCCATTCAAATTTATATAACTCAGCTGAGAAAAAATCAAAGCATCAACTTCATTCAAAGGACTTTGAGAAAAATCAAGATCACCGCGCCATGCAATATAATCAAGAATATCAGCCATACGCATACTATAGCACAAAGAAACATTCTATGCTAGAATGAACGCACAAACAAGAACTGGCTAAACAGGAGACAGAATAATGAAACAGCAGTCTTTAAAAGAAGAACTGGCAGGAAATGAATATCCAGGACGCGGCATCATCATTGGAAAATCACAGGATGGAAAATATGCAGTTGCAGCATATTTTATAATGGGCAGAAGCGAAAACAGCAGAAACAGAGTCTTTGTAACAGAAGGCGAAGGAATTCGCACTCAGGCTTTTGATCCATCAAAAATGAAAGACCCAAGCCTTATTATCTACGCTCCGGTAAGAGTTCTTGGAAACGATACAATCGTTACTAACGGAGACCAGACAGACACCGTATACGACGGACTTGCAAAAGGACTTACCTTTGAACAGTCTTTGCGCTCACGTACATTTGAACCAGACGGACCAAACTTTACACCACGCATTTCAGCAGACCTTCACATTGAAAATGGAAATTACGATTTCAGCCTTTCAATCCTGAAAAGTGATGACGGCAATGAAGGCTCTTCAAACAGATACACTTTCAGCTATGAGAATCCAAGAGCAGGCTTAGGAAGATTCATCCACACATACATGAAAGACGGAAATCCTCTTCCAAGCTACGAAGGAGAACCAACTCTGGTAGATTTAACAGGTTCAATTGACGAACTTACCGACAGAATATGGAACAACCTCAATGCAGACAATAAAGTTTCCCTCTTTGTACGCTATATTGACATTGCAAGCGGAAAATACGAAACAAGAATTGTAAACAAAAACAAATAAAATAAGACAAAATAAGTCCTATACAGAATGTTCCCAACGGAAAACCTGTATAGGACTTTATTTTTTAAACAAATCTTCAGCACTATTCTTCTGACTTTTCTTTAAGAATTTCCAATACCCTGCGGAAAGCAGAGTTTTCCTTTTTAAGCTCTCGAGAACCTCTTGTAATATTACAAAGTGACATATTATATTTTTTTGCAATTTCCCGCTGAGTAGTTCCAGCATCCAGTTCCTTAACAAGATGCCAACGGTTTGCAAAGTCCTTTAATTCTGCCGAGGTAAAAAGACATCCGAAAAAGTCATGTATAAGATTTTCATCAGAAATTCCAGCAAGAAGTGTGCATATTTCCATTACCGCATCGCTATCTTTTTCATGTGGCAATGTATCAGTATTTCTTGTGCGCATATTTAAATTATATCATTGTAAAGAATAAAAGTAAACTAAAAGCAAACCTAAAACCTGCCTAATGTAAAGATAAAAGAAAAAATGTATTTATACCGATTATATATACATGAAAAAACAGCACATATTAAAGGTCTTTTTTTCGATTTTCAGCATCCTCCAAGTACTATATGCACAGAATGCCCAGAACAGGAAGGATGAACCACTCCATCACAATCCATGGGAACTCATAATCTACCGCCCTGAAAATGCAGGAGACATGAATGATGTCCGCTGCTATCTAAAAGTAGAAGATGCAGAAACAGGTGAAGATGTAACTTATACAAAACTAAAGGCAACTTATGAATGGGTAAGCATTCCAGACGTAGCAAATCCATATCAAAGCATCTACTATCTTGATGGTGGCATGGCAATGCACATAAACATAAAGAGTGGCAAGTACAAAATACAGGTTTACACACCGTTTGAAAAACAAAACGGCGTATACACTACTAATACAAGCAAAGAAACATGGAATTCAAACATTTTTGAATATGACACCGCAAATCCGGCAAAAGTCATATTTGTATGCCCTACCGCAAACGATAACGGCTTTTATGATGGAGGATGGCATATTGACTATAAAGCCCCAAAATGGTTTAAATTTACAAAGCCAAAACGACATTAAATATGGAGAACATTATGAAATTTCACAAAATTTTTACAGCTACAGTATTGCTTGCAATTTCAGTACTGACATCTGTAAATGCAAAAGCTGCAAAAACAGCAAAAACAAACGAACCTAATGACAAGGAAATTACGGTTCTGTACACAAATGACGTACACTGCGCAATTGACGGCAAACTAGGATATGCATCACTTTCTGCATATAAACAGGAAATGCTCAAATCAAGTTATGTAGCAGTAGTAGATAACGGAGACATCATTCAGGGCGATGTAATCGGTGCCATTTCAAAGGGAGAATATCTCATTGACATCATGAACAACACAGGTTTCGATGCCTGTGTATTCGGAAACCACGAATTTGACTATGGCATGGATCAGCTTAAATATCTGGTTGAAAAATCAAATTTCCAGTGGCTTGCAGGAAACATCTCTTATAAAGGAAAAAAAGAAACATTCTTAAAAGACACCGTTCCTTATATCATAAAGGAATATGGCAACAAGAAAGTTGCTTTTATAGGCATTACAACACCAGACAGCATTACAACCTCTACACCAACATTCTTCCAGGAGAACGACAAGTTCGTATACTCTTTTGTTTCAAACAATGATGGCAAAAGCCTGAATAAACTTGTACAGAAACTTGCAGACAAAGCAAGAAAACAGGGTGCAGACTATGTAATCCTCATGTCACACCTCGGAGACCAGCCTTCTGCATCAGGAAGCACATCAATCGCTGTAATTCAGAATACAACAGGCATTAATGCCGTACTCGACGGACATTCTCACAGCGTAATTCCAGAACAGTTCGTAAAAAATAAGAATGGTGAAGAAGTTCTTCTTACATCAACAGGTACAAAATTTGCAAATTTTGGAAAGCTTACAATTACAACAGACGGAAAGTTCTCATCACAGCTCATTGACAGCTATGAAAATAAAGATGAAGCCACTCAGAATTACATAAATGCAATTGTTTCAGCTTATAAGAAAGATTTGGACAAAGTTGTTGCTCACTCAGACATTGCATTGAAAATTTCAAGGGAAGATGGTTCAAGAGCTGTAAGAAACAGAGAAACCCTTATTGGAAACATTGTTGCAGATGCTTACCGTACAATCGCAAAAACAGACATTGCATTTGTAAATGGCGGTGGCATACGTGCAGATCTTCCAGAAGGAGACATTACATACGGCAACATTATCAAGACACATCCATTCGGCAACATGCTTACCTCTGTAAAGGCAACAGGACAGCAGATTCTTGACTGTCTTGAGTTTTCTGTACGTCATACACAGAGTATTGCTTCAGAAAATGGCAAGCCTGTTGGTGAAAACGGCGGTTTCCAGAATGTATCAGGCTTGAAATTCACTGTAGACACAAGCATTCCTACATCAATCGTAACAGACGATAAAGGCATGTTTGTAAAGGTTGGCGGTGCAAGACGAGTAAAGGATGTAATGGTACAGGAAGGAAACAACTGGGTTCCTCTTGATCCTGCAAAAACATACACTGTTGCAAGTCATGATTACCTTCTTCTTTCTGGAGGAGACGGCTTTACAATGTTCAAGGGTGATGAAGTATTAATCAGCAAGGCATTGCCAGACTATCAGGTATTAATTACCTACCTCACTGAAATTCTTAACGGAAA
>CACXDK010000009.1 GCA_902766345.1 uncultured Spirochaetaceae bacterium
CACGCTGCTTGTTTACAATTTTCAATGCTGCATCGATTGTACCGATGGCAACGTTTGCTGCATCTGGAGTAGAAATGCTGATCTTTTCATCAGTACCCTGTACACCTCTCAAGCCAAGAGCCTGTGCTGTCATTGTTCCTACGTATGCAGTTACACGCTGATCCATGTTTGCACCAATATGGAAAGTCATCTCCTGATTAGAAACAGATTCACGAGCAAAACGTCCTGTAAGCATATTCATGCCGTTGAACTGTGCCTGTGAAGCGATGCGGTCTACTTCTGCTACAAGCTGAGATACCTCAACCTGAATCTGCATACGATCCTCTTCTGTGTAGATACCGTTAGCAGACTGTATAGAAAGTTCACGCACACGCTGCAAGATATCTGTAGTTTCCTGCAAATATCCTTCTGTTGTCTGAATGAAAGAAATTCCGTTCTGTGTGTTGCGGTTAGCCTGATTCAAACCACGAATCTGAGCTCTCATTTTCTCAGAAACTGCAAGACCAGAAGCATCGTCGCCAGCACGGTTAATCTTCATTCCAGAGCTGAGCTTTGAAATATTGCCCATCAATTCAGCATTGTTAAGTCCCAATGTGCGGTTAGCAAACATTGAACTCATGTTGTGATTAATTACCATAATAAGTGTCCTCCATGTTCTATACATAAAGCATCATGCTTTACGCCTGTTTGTACGAGCATTTGCCGTTTTGCGCCCCGGCAGATGTTTTAGACTCTTACAGCAGGAATTGTTATTACTTTGACATAATAACAGTCTATACTGCTACAAACAGCATGAAGAAAACTCTTTTCAAAGAACAATATTCCGTCTAAACACGGAATAAAATGCTTTTGCAAAAACGGATTGAATATTAGAGAAGGGCGTTAGAAGTGCATTTTCAGTCCGCGCAATAAG
This sequence comes from uncultured Spirochaetaceae bacterium, assembly GCA_902766345.1. The sequence continues at coordinate 914 of CACXDK010000009.1, forward strand.
CGTAAGGAGTCAAAAAGACCCCTTACACCTATTATTATACTACATTATCTCAACAAAGACAATACTGTCTGTGACTGAGAATTAGCCTGAGCCAGCATAGCTGTTCCAGCCTGAGTAAGAACCTGGTTCTTTGTGAACTCAACCATCTGAGCAGCCATATCTGTATCACGGATTCTTGATTCAGAAGCCTGAGTATTCTCAGCAGCTACGTTCAATCCTTCTACAGTCTTCTCGAGACGGTTCTGATAAGCACCAAGGTCTGCACGCTGCTTGTTGATTCTCTTGAGAGACTCATCAAGTGTGCCGATTGCGCGGTTGGCATCATCCGGTGTAGCAAGTGTCAAAATCTCTTCTGTTCCAACGTTGCGGATTCCGAGAGCAGCAGCTGTCATTGTACCGATGTAAACCTGTGTACGCTGATCCATGTTTGCACCAATGTGGAGCCACATAGAAGCTGTAACATTGTTTTCACCTGTTGGGCGAGCATAGCGTCCTGTGAGCATGTTCAAGCCATTGAACTGAGCTGCAGATGCAATGCGGTCTACTTCAGCGATAAGTGAGCTTACTTCAACCTGAATCATTTCACGGTCTTCTTCTGTGTAGATACCGTTGCTTGACTGTACTGCGAGTTCGCGGATGCGCTGAACGATGTCTTCAGTTTCCTGGAGATATCCTTCTGTTGTCTGAATGAAGCTGATTCCATCAGTTGCGTTTCTTGAAGCACGGTTGAGACCGCGGATCTGTGCACGCATTTTTTCTGAAACAGCAAGACCAGAAGCGTCGTCACCAGCACGGTTGATCTTCATACCTGAAGAAAGTTTCTCCATATCCTTCTGAAGTGCTACGTTAGTTACTCCCAAAGAACGATTTGAGAACATTGCTGACATGTTGTGGTTGATTACCATAATTTTTCCTCCATGGAAATGTTTTTAGGGCAAAATCCTTTTTACCCTGTTTGTAAAAGATCACATCTGCATTACAAGGCTACATCTGCAATCTTTTACAATGAAATACCTGACCGTTATCTTCTTCGAAGTTGAGCAGCCATGGCTTTTCAATTTATAGTTTCGGATAAAATATCCATAAACTTTAATAAAATAAATTACTTTTCTGAGAAATTCTTCAAAATACCTGTAATAATTCTTGTTGCTTTTCCTCTGTGCGAAATTAAATTTTTTTCATCAGCAGTCAATTCTGCCGCGGTTTTACCGTAAGAGGGCAGGAAGAACAGCGGATCATAGCCGAAACCGCCAGTCCCACGCTGTTCATTGACATTTTCTATTATAGTTCCCTCCATTGTTTCCTGTGCAATGACAAATCTGTCGTAGCCAAAATAGAAAACCATGGAACAGGTATAGTGGGCACTTCGAACTCCGTTTTTAAACAAACCGAGTTTTTTATCTTTTTCAATGTCAACTCCCTTTGAAACAGCTTCGTTCAGCTGCTCAATAAGCATGCGGTTCTGCTCCGCCTGTGGAACTTTCTGACCGTCTGGCTTTCCCTTCATGAAAAGAGGACCTGCATAGCGTGATGAATATATTCCTGGAGCACCGTCAAGTGCATCTACACAAATGCCGGAATCGTCTGCAATTACAGGACTGTGAACAATGTTCCACAGGGCTTTTGCCTTTATCATGCTGTTTTCATAAAATGTTGTGCCTGTTTCGTCAGGATCAAAATCAATGCCTTCATCTTTTGGAATGATAATTTTTATTGAAGAATCGGGCGTTTCAAGGATTTGTTTCATCTCCCTCTTTTTGTTTTCGTTGCCCGTAGCCAAATATAGTTTCATGGTTTATATCATAATCCTTCATTTTGATTGTGTCTATGTTTTTTTCTGCCGTAAGAAGCAGCCGCCTTATTTTTCTATCAGGAATATGAAGCACTTTTGAAAGGTCAATATTCGACGGAACTGCTTTAAATTTGCCAGCTTTAATTTGTTCTAGTCGGAGTTTCCAAATTTCTGTGTGACGTTCTTTGTTTTTTTCCAATTTATTTGCCAAATAAGAGTTTACCTCATTGTACTTTTTGATTTTTTCTGTCTGAATGCAATATTTCTGGTAAAAAATATACTGAGCATTCAGTGATTCTATTAACTTTTCATGTTTTTCTATTTTTTTATCAATCTTTTCCTGTACTTCTTGTAAAAGTTTTGTAATGTCAGCGATACTCATCTTTGTTACTGAACTTACTTTATGAATTATGTCAGCATCAACATAACAGCAGGCTTTTAACGTAAAGATAAGACATGCCGCTTTTCTAAGGTTTTCACGCATTTCTATTTTGCTCCATCGTATTCCTTTTTTTGCAACAAGATTATCTATAAAATCCTTGCAGCGCACGGTGTTTTCCGTAAGAGAAAGAGTGTTATAATCCTGACAGCATACCAGTTCCTGTTCATGTGCACTGTAGTCGTATTCATGTTCTTCCTGTACCAGTGTGCTTATGCCGTTTAATACCTTATCCTGTAAATTTTTATTTGCAAGGCTTTTCAAAAATACATTCTTGCAATAATACATTGAGACCCTGCAATAGCTTGCAAATTTACCTTTACTTTCATCATATTGCAGAAAAACCTGTACAAGTTTTTTCTGAACCCACAGCAGAAATGAATGTAGTAAATCTTTGCTGAAACGAGACATCCCGAAATATTGAGGATTTTTATATATCAGAACGATTAACTGATTTTTTGCTTCATCAAGTGAAATTTCATTGTTTTTAAATCGTCTTTCAATATTTTCTAATTCATCTTCATCTAACATGTTGCATAACCTCTGATTTTATAGATATCAGCAACTTACATGCCAGAAAAATATGATGAATTTAGCTGGAAAATATGCAGAAAAGTTTACTTTGTGTAAGAGTTTTTTATGCACTCTTACACAAAGTTGTTGGTTAAGGCATTATTCTTGAAAATTCTTTTACGATTGAAGGAATTAGCGTGTCTATTTTTCCGTCGGTGCTGGCTCCAGAAGCGTTTTTGTGTCCACCGCCACCAAATTTAGAAGCAACAATGCTTACGTCAATCTTGTCTTTTGAGCGGAACCCAATAGTGCAGCTGTGCTCTGTTTCCTGCCGTACAAATACAACTGCTTCAACACCTTCTACTGAAAGCATCATTGTGTAAAGTGCGTCGCTGTCGCGTCCATCCTGCCCGTATTTTCTTGTATCTTCCTGAGTTTCATAAGTAATTACAAGCTTTCCGCTCAAATAGCGTTCTGCACGTGTAAGCATTATTCCCAAAAGTTTACGGGTGTTCCAGCCTTTTCCGCCAGTCATTTCCTGATAAATTTCCCTTGGGCTTGTTCCTGCTTCTACAAGGCGTGCTACAGAATTGAAAACTTCTTTGTCCGATTCATTAAGGAACCTGAAAAAGCCTGTATCTGTCGCTGTGCCGAAAAACAGAGTTTGAGCTTCTTCTTTGTCTGGGGTTCCGACAATCTTTTCAAACAACTGCTGTACAATGCATGCTGCAGCAGGAGATGTTGAGTCTATAATGGAATTAGGACTTTCTACTGCTGTCTTGTGATGATCTATGATAAAGGTGTCAAAACCTTTTAAGTCTCCGTCAATTTCGCCAAGTCTTGAAACTTCAGAACAGTCAACAATAATCAAACCGCATTTTTTCTGTTCTTCAAGTGTCATAAAACTGATTTCCTGCTTGAAAAGCGGTGCGTATTTTTTAATTTCCGTTCTTTTGAATGGACCTGCATTTAAAAGTCTGAAAGTCTTGTGCAGGTGAGTGAGGATGTAAGATATTCCTATGCTGCTGGCAATACAGTCTCCGTCTGGTTCTTTGTGTCCTGCAATAAGGAATGTTTCATGATTGTCTAAAAAATTTTTAAATGAATTAATTTGAATTTCAGAGATAATTTTCATTTGAAAATCCTTTATAAATAAAATTTGAAGAAAAAAAAAGGCATGGAATGTATCAATTCCCTGCCTTTTTTTATTGTAAGTTATTGATTATTTAACTTAGAATTCAATAGCAAGTGTTTCAATGTTTGTATCTACCTGAGTTCCGTTTGGAGCAACTCCCCAAACAGCATCACTCTTGCTTAGTGGAACATTGAGGATTACCTTGTAGAATTCTCCGTCTTTGTAGAATACAGACATGTAAGAACCGAGATTCTTTACTTTTTCATGGAATACAAGCTTTCTGTCAACGTTGCCTGTTGCCCATTTTTTAGGAATTACAACCTGTCCAACTTCTGTTGACTGCTTTTCATAAAGTACGATATAAGAGTCAAGCTGATCGTATACTCTGTATACCTGTACGTTACGATATGAAAGGTTAGATACGTTATCTCCCTTATCCCAGATAGGCTTTGCAGCTTCCTGTGCAAGTACTGGCAAAACAACACTTGCTGCCAGAATCAAAGCTAATAAAAGTTTTTTCATAAGTCGATCCTTCCTTGGATTTCCGTTATTTTATAAGAGCCAGCATTATGGCTTTTATTGTATGCTTCCTGTTTTCAGCTTCATCCCATACTTTGCTAGCACTGCTTTCAAACACGTCTTCTGTTACTTCCTGTCCCTTTACAGCAGGAAGACAGTGTAGGAATATGGTAGAATCTTTACCAGTTGCTGCCATCAGGTCCTTGTTTACCTGAAACGGCTTGAGTAATTTCATTCGCTCATCCTTGAGCGCTTCTTCACCCATGGAAACCCATACATCAGTATAAAGGCAATCTGCGTTTTTGACAACTGAAATTTGGTCAGAAATTGTTATTTTTGCTCCCGATGCCTTTGCAAAAGGTGTGCAGATTCTGATTATTTCATCATCTGGTGACAGTTCTTTTGGGCAGAACATTGAGAAATTTATGCCGAATTTTGCACAGATAAGCATGAGCGAGCGTGCCATGTTATTGCGTCCGTCACCGCAGAAACATAGTGTAAGGCCTTTCAATGTGCCGAAATGCTCTTTAAGTGTCATTATGTCTGCAAGAACCTGTGTCGGATGAA
>CACXDK010000010.1 GCA_902766345.1 uncultured Spirochaetaceae bacterium
CGGGCGATTAGCTCAGCTGGTAGAGCAACAGACTCTTAATCTGTGGGTCGGGAGTTCGATCCTCCCATCGCTCATAGCGGATATTGAAAACACTCCGTTTAGCCTGTCAGGCACTTTCAGAATGCGAGGGTGGTGAAATTGGCAGACACGCCAGACTTAGGATCTGGTGCCCTAGGCGTGAGGGTTCAAGTCCCTTCTCTCGCAATACTTCTTAATTTGCACTTTATAAATAAATTAAACGACATACGGCAAATGTTGTAGAGGTGTGAACTAAAGTATCTTGCGGAAATAGCTCAGTGGTAGAGCGCCACCTTGCCAAGGTGGATGTCGCGGGTCCGACTCCCGTTTTCCGCTCTAAAGATAAGCGATTTAGAATTATTCTGAATCGCTTTTTTTTTGATATTTTATTTTTCAAGGGGCTTCCAAGTGAACGTAACAAAGGAAATCACAAAAATAGAAAATTCAGCAGTAAAACTGACTGCAACCGTAGCAAAAGAAGACGTAGCTGCCGGTTACAAATCAAATCTTGCTAAATATGCAAAGAACATTCAGATTCCTGGATTCCGCAAGGGACATGTACCAACTTCAGTTCTTGAACAGAAATACGGAGAAGGCCTTAAAGCAGAAATTTTGGGAGACTTGATTGATCAGGCTCTCAACGAGATTTTCAGTCAGGAAGACGCAAAGGACTACCGCCCCCTCCCTTACGCACAGCCTCGTCTTGAACAGGACAAGCTTCCAGAATTTGACACAACAAAGGATCTCGTATTTACAGTTGTATATGACATCTTCCCTAACGTAGAAGTTACAAACTTTGACGGCATTACAATCAAAGAACCACAGGTAACAGTTGGCGACACAGAACTCAACAACGAACTCAAGGCAATTCAGGAACGCAATGCTGTTGTTATTGACAAGAAAGATGATGACGTTGTAGAAAAGGACAACATTGTTACTGTAGATTACAAGGAACTTGATGACAAGGGTGCAGTTGTAGCAGACAGCGAAAGACAGGATTTCGTATTCACTGTTGGCAGCGGTGCAAACCTCTACAAGATTGATGATGACATTCTTGGAATGAAGAAAGGTGAGTCAAAGGAAATTACAAAGACTTACAAAAAGGATGACGAGAACAAGGAACTTGCAGGAACAACAAAGAAGCTTAGCGTTACAGTAAAGCAGATTAAGATCCGCAACCTCCCAGCTCTTGATGATGATCTTGCACAGGATGTAAACGAAAAATACAAGACTCTTGATGACTTGAAAAAGGACATTTCTCGCAATCTTGAACTTGCAAAGACAAGAAAGCTTGCAGAACTCAAGAGCCAGAGCCTTCTTTCACAGCTTGTTGAAAAGAACCCATTTGACTTGCCAAAATCAATGGTACAGGCAGAAAATGACAGCCGCTGGAACATGATTGCACAGCAGTTCAAGACAACTCCAGAGCAGCTTGACAAGATGGTTGCTTCAAGCGGACAGTCAAAGGACGACATGCTCAAGCAGTGGGCAGGCGATACAGAAAAGGCACTTAAGAGCCGCATCATCGTAGATGCCCTTCTCCGTGCAAACAACATTTCTGTAACACCAGAAGAAATTGAAGAAGAATACAAGAAGATTGCTAATGACAGCGGAATCACTGTAGAAGAAGTAAAAGATCACTACAAGGATCCAAGAGCAAAAGAATATCTTATTGATGATGCAAAGGAAAACAAGCTCTATGAAGTACTTTACAAGAAAGTAAAGGTTCAGAAGGGTGACAAGGTTTCTTTTGAAGAACTCTTCAAGCTCGGTCAGGAAAACTAAGATTTTTAACTTACCAGAATAAAGAAAGACGGAATGTTGCACACTTGCCACATTCCGTTTTTTTGTTTACATTATATACACTGGAGATATTAATGAACGAATATATGAATGCTGTTTTGCCACACATTATAGAACGCAGTGGTAATGGCGAAAGAATTTACGATTTGTATTCCCGTCTTTTGCGTGACCGCATTATTTTTGTTGATGGGGAAATACACGATGAAAATGCAGATTTAGTTGTTGCTCAGTTGTTATACTTGGAAAGCGAAAATCCTGATAAAGATATTAATATGTACATTAACAGCCCAGGAGGTTCTGTAACAGCAGGCCTTGCAATTTACGATACAATGCAGTACGTAAAATGCGATGTACAGACAATTTGTATGGGTCAGGCAGCAAGCATGGGTGCAATCCTTCTTGCTGGCGGAACAGTAGGAAAGCGCTATGCATTGCCTTCAAGCCGCGTAATGATTCATCAGCCTTGGGGTGGAGCTCAGGGTCAGGAAAGTGATATTGCAATTCAGGCAAAAGAAATTATCAGATTAAAGAAACTTTCTATAAAATATTTCTCTGAACAGACTGGAAAAAGCGAAGAAGATGTAGCAAAAGATATGGAACGAGATTTTTACATGTCTGCAGAAGAAGCAAAGGCTTATGGCATTGTAGATCATATTATGGCCAGTGCCAAAAAGGGAGATAAATAAACATGAGGGGATTCGGAAAAAGCGAGCAGCAGTTCTGTTCATTCTGTGGTCGTCCTGCAGATGCAAACAGACGTGTTGTAAAATCACCATCTTCAGAAGTTTATATATGTGAAAACTGTGTAGCTGCATGTCAGACAGTATTAAACGATGAACGTCACTCAATTACTCCAATCAACATGGAAGATGTTCCTTCTCCAAAAGAATTCAAGGAATATCTTGACCAGTATGTTGTTGGACAGGATTATGCAAAAAAAGTACTTTCTGTTGCCGTATATAACCATTACAAACAGCTGTCTGTAAAAGCTGCAGGACAGGGCAAAGATGACATTAAACTTGAAAAATCAAATGTACTTTTGCTTGGTCCTACAGGAAGTGGAAAGACTCTTCTTGCAAAAACTTTGGCACAAAAGCTCAAAGTTCCATTTGCAATTGCAGATGCAACAACCCTTACAGAAGCAGGTTATGTTGGTGAAGATGTTGAAAACGTACTGCTCAAGCTCATTAATGCAGCAGACGGAGATGTAAGTGCTGCAGAACGCGGTATTATCTTCATTGATGAAATTGATAAGATTGGACGCAAA
>CACXDK010000011.1 GCA_902766345.1 uncultured Spirochaetaceae bacterium
AAATGGGGTACCTTTTTTAAAGAGGCAGATAATCCAAAAAGGCAGAAGTTAATAGGCGAACTTGTAAAGACAGACGGAGGCATTATGGGAGCAGAAAAGACACTTGATAAAATAAGCGAAGACGGCTGGCGATGGTTTGACGAGGCTTATAATCAGAGTTTTAGGATTGATCAGGTAAGCAGCATGAATGCCTGCAGACGAGAGGGAAGAGCTGAAGGAAAAGAGGAAAAAGCTATTGAAAGTGCCAAAAACTTACTTGCCATGAAGGTCTTGTCGTATGAACAGATTTCACAAGCTATCGGTTTACCGATTGAAACGATAGAGGAGCTGGCAGCAGAACTTGCAACTTCGCAAAGTTAATAACAATGCTAACTGTAAAAGAAAACACATGAAAATCATTACATTTTTTGCTAATCATTGACCTTATGCACAAAAAAACGGTACAATAGGATAATTTCTTATAAAGAGGTTATACAATGCCATACTCTGAACCAACCGATCTTGCAGTGGTTGCATGTCCCGGTGGAGAATCTTTTGCAGACGAAGTAATAACACACCTTCGCCACATGTACAAACACCGCTTTTCACTAAAAAGCGATGTCATTTCCAAGCGTTACGGACTGGACAAAGAAAAGTTTGTTCAGCAGATGAATCTTGAAAATGACCTAAAGACCGGGGACCTGTGCATTAGAGGAGCTACAGATAAATACCGTGCACCATTATTCAAAGTAAACACACGGTTTACCTACTTTGCAAACGGTGAAGTTAAAGCAGAGCTTATTGACTGCATCAGAGGTAAAGATGTTTTTATCTTTCAGGATGTAGAAAATCACGAACCAATATCTTTCAATGACGGAAAAAACGTCCTTAGAATGAGTGTAAATGACCATGTAATGAGCTTGCTTGTTACAATCGATGCAGTCCGTCAGGCAGGAGCAAAAGAAATTACTCTTGTTCTTCCTGTATATCCTTACAGCCGTCAGCATAAAAAGAAGGGACGCGAAGGTCTTACAGCAGCTCTTCTTGGCCACATCTATGAAAGCATGGAAGTTAAAAGAATCATTACTCTTGACCTTCACTCACGCGAAATTGTAAATGCTTTCGGACACACACACTGTGAAAATCTTCATGCCTCTTATCAGATCATACGAGAACTTGCAAAAGCTGTTGATCTTACCAAAGAAGACCTTGTAGTTGTAAGTCCAGATACAGGTGCAATTGATAGAAATAAATTCTACGCAACAGGACTTAAAAAGCCTCTTGCAATGATTTATAAAGAAAGAGACTATTCTGTTGTTACACAGGATGCAAAGAATACAAACATCAAAAGCATCAAACTTTTAGGAGATGTAAAAGGCAAAGTTGCATTCCTTGCAGACGATATGCTTGGAACAGGTGGAACACTGCTCAAAGCTATGTCATTCCTGCATGAACTTGGAGCGACAAAAGTCATTGCAGCAATCAGCCTTCCATTCTTTACAGGCAATGCTATTGAACTTTTTGATGAAGCATATAAGAAAGGTCTTTTCTACCGCATCATTGGAACAAACGCTGTTTATCATGAAGAACTTGTAAAGCGTGAATGGTACATAAGCACAAATGTAAGCGGTTTGTTTGCAAACGTCATAACACGCCTGCACCACAACCAGTCATTGAGCGATCTGCTGGATAACCGCACAATCATTGATAAAATGATAAAGGCTAGCCGCCCTGCAGAAACAAAAGATGCACAGATAGCAGACCCAACAGGAAAATCTGTAAATAACTGTGACCCAGTTGTATAAATATGGCAAATTCCGTTCTGTGTGCGGATATAGGAACTTCGTCTCTTAAGGCAGCTGTGCTGACGGAAGACGGCAAAGTACTCGCCTACTCCAGACAGCAGTTTTTGTATCTGCATACAGACCATGCAGCAGGTGAATGGTTTTCATCACTTGCTGCAGCAATCCACGACATACATAAAAAAAATCCTGACATAAAAATCGATGCAATCTGCATAAGTGGCAATGGTCCTACGGTTGCTACACCTACAGGCGAAACTGTCAGATGGAACGACTATGTTCCAACAGTCAAGACACAATCACTTTTTATTCCTAGAATTCTGGCTTTTAAGCAAAAATATCCTACTATATGGAAGAAAAGTGAGTATATTCTGAGTGGACCAGAATGTCTTATCTACGAACTTACAGGAAGTGCAGTTACAATCCTTCCAGA
>CACXDK010000012.1 GCA_902766345.1 uncultured Spirochaetaceae bacterium
AAGACGCTTCTATTAATATTGGGTATCTTGTTATGCTTCTGTTTTTTACACATTTTTCAAGATATTTTTATTGCATAAAAAAGCTTGAACAGTCTGGCAAGAAAAAATTGGCTAAGATTTTCGGCATTGTAGGTATTTGCTACTTTATTGCAATTTGTTTTTCAATGTTTTTACTGAATGTATTCTTTCTGACGAGCAATGTATACTTAGGAATCCTCTGTTCGTTAGTTATAATGGGAGTTGTTCAGACAGTTATTAATCTTATAGATTTTATAATAGAACGGGAAAAGCTACAGCTTGCCTTATTTTTCATATTTGGACTGATTACAGTGTTTGCATTTTTCCTTTGCCCATGGATGAATTTTGTAATTTAGAAACTTAGGTTATTGACAAGTCTTTAAAAGTTTTGCAGAATGTCGATGTCTTATTATTGTAGGGAAAAAATAAATAATTTTTAGATTTAGCATAAAATCGGGGTTTCTTTTTTCCCATTTTCCCCTATAATAATAGTAATGCCTAAAGCTTACTTTCAAAGAGTCGGTTCCACAAAGATAATTCCCATCTCTCTTAAACTGCTCACAATACTTATATCATTATTATTAATGTCAAACTTTGCAACGAATTTTGTGAATTCGCTGCTTTCAAGGGCTCAGATTGTAAAGCTGAATAATACCATTATGGTAAAACAATTGAAGGACCTTTACACCGCAGCTGGCAATCAGTTTCATATATATGCCTTTACGGGTAATAAAGAAGAGTCAATAGAATCTTTGCGTAATACCGCAAGGCACAGTTTTGAAATGCCCAATAGTCTTGCAGCGGCTTTTAATACCGAAGGCAGAATTTTCTTTTATGTTACTGCGTCGGAAAAAGATGCTTCTTCTGATGCAACGATTACGCAATTTTCAAATAAAGAAGCTCTGCAAATTATGAATGATAATCTTGCTCAGGGCATTCAAGATGGTGCAATTCTTTTTGTGGCGAATGCAGGGCAGTATTATGGTGTATACAAGTATCATGAAGAATGGGACTGCTATTTTTTGCGTGCAGAACTGCTTTCTGACACAATGCGTTCCAGCAATCATTTGTTTGGAATAATTTCTATTATCATTGTGATTATGGTATCTTTCTTTCTGCTTGTAGGTCTGATACTGTCTAAAAAAGTTCTTAATAATGTTCAGAAAATTACTCAGGATTTATATCAGATGCAACAGAACCAGAAGCTTTCCCTTATAGATTTGTCTGATTCTCCGAATGATGATGTTACGTATCTTGCGGCAAGCTTTAATTCTCTTTCTTCTACCATAAATACTCTGCTCGGCATATTCCAGAAATTTGTTCCAAAGGATGTTGTTGCGAAGGCTTATAGGGAACATCAGGTTCAGCTTGAAGGCAGCCGACAGGATTTAGTTATGTTGTTTTCTGACATCCGCAATTTTACGTACCGTACGGAAACTTTGGGTAATGACATTATTGACTTGCTCAATGTTCACTATAGAAAGGTTATTCAAAAGGTGCATGAGAATTCGGGGGTTATAGGCTCTATTATTGGGGATGCAATTCTTGCTGTGTATGGAACGCAGGAAACTACCAGTAGTAAATCTCTGAATGCTGTGGATGCTGCCTGGCAGATTACTCGTGCTACGGCTCAAACTAGGTCACGCATAATAAAACGCCGTGAAGAAATTGAAATGAGCCGTATGCTTACGGAGGAAGAGGAAAAAATCTACAAGGCTGTTCTTATAGATATTGGTGTTGGCATAGATGGCGGTACTGTTTTTTATGGCAACATTGGTTCGGAAGAGCACATGACAAATACTGTAATTGGAGACCCTGTAAACTCTGCCAGCCGACTGGAAGGCTTGACGAGAATATACAAACTACCGATCATTGTGTCGCAATATATTAGGAATGAGATTGTAAGTTCTGGCAGTACAAAGTATTTTTTCTTTGAGATTGATACTGTTCAGGTTATGGGTAAAACTGAAGAAAAGAAGATTTACTTTCCTTTTGA
>CACXDK010000013.1 GCA_902766345.1 uncultured Spirochaetaceae bacterium
ACGTTCAATAGCATCAAGGTTTACACCAATAACCTTTACACCGTACTTATCCAAAACACCAGCTTTATTAAGTTCACATGCAAGATTCAATCCTGTCTGACCGCCAAGGTTTGGAAGAAGAGCATCTGGTCGCTCCTTTTCTATAATCTGAGAAAGTCGTTCTACATTAAGCGGTTCAATATATGTTGCATCAGCCATAACAGGGTCTGTCATGATTGTAGCAGGGTTTGAGTTTACAAGAACAATCTTGTAGCCCTGTTCGCGCAAAGCTTTACAAGCCTGAGTTCCTGAATAGTCAAATTCGCAAGCCTGACCAATAACAATCGGACCTGAGCCAATAATCATAACTTTGTTAATGTCTGTTCTTTTCATTTATATTACTCCTATTAAAAACCTATTTATTTTTCATACACAAGTAAAATATCACCATCTACAAAACCAACTCCGATTGCAGAATAACGTATAAGTTCATCTTTATATTTACCTTCTGCAAGATAACGGCGAATAATTTCTTCTGCAAAATGCAAAGTTCGATTAAAATCACAATCTTCCTGCCATTTAAATGGATTGTCACGAGTTGTAAAAAGCTCATCACATGCCCAATCATCATTCTCTTTATCAAAACTTGATGTAGCAACCAATTCCATTGACCAATGACTTTTTCCATCTTCATAAAGATTAAAATTTATTGCAACCGTTTCATCAGGTAAAGAGTTTTCAAGAACAGAATCTAACCACCAAGAGAAAGATGCATAATCAAAAGTATTATAAACATCTGCATTGGCAACAACATTTAATTCTGCATTACTTACTTTTTTATGAAAAAAATCAAACAGTTTCATTGTTCCTCAAAAAAAAAGCTGACTTCACCAAAATGAAATCAGCTTAAAATTCACATAAATATAAAGTATGAACGATAGAAGTTATGAGAAACGACTTTTTCTTACAGAATTCCACAGCCATACGTTCAAAAGCATACAATATTTTCAAAACTTAGGCTAGAGGGGTAAGAATATCACCAATCATAATGTGACTAAAACAAGCTGACTTCACACAAATGAAGTCAGCTTAAATTTTTATGCTGTAATTTTAGTAAATGCCTCCATTACAGCTTCTTCATGTGGCAGACCACGTTCTTCTGCATGGCTTATTTCCACAAGCATGCGGTGATAATCGTTTGGAATTATCTTCTTAAAGAACGGCAGGTAAGTCTCAAAATCAGCAAGGATTTTTTTACCAAGTGCAGAACCAGTTTCTTTAGTATGCTTTTCAATCAAGTTTTTAAGCATACCAATATCATGCTGTTCTGAAACTTCACTCATGCTTACAAGCTGTTTGTTTACAGCCTTGTACAACTGATGGTTCATATCCAGAATATATGCAATTCCACCGCTCATACCTGCAGCAAGATTTCGTCCTGTCTGACCAAGGATAACAGCAATACCACCAGTCATGTATTCCAGACCATGATCGCCACAACCTTCAACAACAACAGTAGCACCAGAATTGCGAACGCAGAAACGTTCTCCTGCAATTCCGTTTATGTAAGCTTCGCCACTTGTTGCACCAAACAATGCAACATTACCAATAATAATGTTTTCTTCTGCCTTGTATGGAGCATCAGGAGAAGGATGAACAACAATCTTTCCGCCACTCAAGCCCTTTCCAAGATAATCGTTTGCATCCCCTGTAAGCCGCATGGTCAATCCCTTTGGAATGAATGCACCAAAGCTCTGACCACCTCCACCAGTACAGTTTACAGTAAAGGTATCTTCTGCAAGGGAACTGCCAAACTTACTCTGAATTTCAGAACCAAGAATTGTTCCAACAGTTCTATTTGTGGAAGAAACAACGATGTCTGTACTGCAAGGGGAAACCTTACCTTTATTCAATGCCTTTTCAAACTTTTTCAAAAGAATGCTTTCATCTATTGTTTCTTCAAGTTTGAAATCGTATACATCAGCAGGATTAAAATGAGTGCTGTCATTTTCTTCTGGAGTCCAACCAATAATACGGCTCATATCTACAAGATTTGAACGGGAAGACGGAGCCTTATCTTTTAAACAAAGCTTATCGGTACGGCCAACCATTTCTTCTACGGAATGGAATCCCAACTGTGCCATAATTTCACGCAATTCCTGAGCAATAAACTTCATGAAGTTTTCTACATATTCAGGTTTGCCAATGAATTTTTCACGCAATGCAGAATACTGAGTTGCAACACCAAATGGACATGTATCTTTCTGGCACACACGCATCATGCGGCATCCCATTGTAACAAGAGGAGCTGTTGCAAAACCAAATTCTTCTGCACCAAGAAGAGCTGCAATAGCAACATCACGGCCACTCATCAACTTACCATCAGTTTCAATAACAACACGGCTACGAAGTCCGTTCTGAATAAGTGTCTGATGAGTTTCAGCAAGCCCCAATTCCCATGGCAATCCTGCATGGTGAATAGAACTTATAGGAGCCGCACCAGTTCCACCATCGTGTCCAGAAATAAGAATTACCTGAGCACCAGCTTTTGCAACACCAGCAGCAATAGTACCAACACCTGCTTCACTTACAAGCTTTACAGAGATACGTGCCTTGCGGTTTGCATTCTTCAAATCATATATAAGCTGTGCCAAATCTTCTATAGAATAAATATCGTGATTTATTCGGCGAGAAACCAAAGCAACACCAGGAGTTGCATATCTTGTTTTTGCAATCCATGGGTAAACTTTCTTTCCAGGAAGATGTCCACCTTCTCCTGGTTTAGCACCTTGTGCCATTTTAATTTGAATTTCCTGAGCACTCAAAAGATATTCTTCTGTAACACCAAAACGTCCAGAAGCAACCTGTTTGATTGCACTGTTATATTCAGTACCAAGACGCTCTGGTTTTTCACCGCCTTCACCAGAATTACTCTTTCCATGAAGATGATTCATTGCAGCAGCCATGCACTTGTGTGCTTCTTCGCTGATAGAACCATAGCTCATTGCACCTGTCTTAAATCTGCGGACAATGCTGTCTACACCTTCAACTTCTTCAATTGGAATGGCAGAAGATTTGTCATAATCAATCTTGAGCAATGCACGCAAGGTGTGTGGCTTTTCAACAGAATCAACCAGAGCTGTATATTCCTTAAAGCGACCATAATCACCTTTCTGAGTTGCTTCCTGCAAAGCAACAATTGTTTCTGGATTATAAAGATGGTCTTCGCAATTAGGACCGCGACGCAATTTATGATTTCCAACGCTATCAAGAGTTGTGTCTACAGTCAATCCAAGAGGATCAAAAGCTCTGTTATGATGATAGTTTACATCATCTTCAATTTCTTTAATTCCAATACCGCCAACACGGCTTACAGTATTAGTGAAATATTCATCAATAACTTCTTTTGCAATGCCGACTGCTTCAAAAATCTGTGCAGACTGATAAGACTGTATTGTGCTTATTCCCATCTTGGCAGCAATCTTAACAATGCCATTAAGCAAGGCAGAGTTGTAATCATCAATTGCAGTGTGATAGTCTTTGTCCAAAATCTTTTTATCTATCATCTCTGCAATACATTCATGTGCAAGGTATGGGTTTACAGCACGAGCACCATAGCCCAAAATCATTGCGGCCTGATGAACATCCCTAACCTCGGCACTTTCAAGAACAATAGAAATTGCAGTACGCTTTTTTGTGCGGATTAAATACTGTTCAACAGCACTTACTGCGAGCAAAGAAGGAATTGCAACATGGTTTTCATCAACACCACGGTCAGAAAGAATGATGATGTTTGAACCACCACGGTAAGCTCTATCTATTGAAACAAAAAGTTCATCAAGTGCAGCTTTTAATGATGTATTTGTATAATACAAAATAGAAACTGTCTCTGCCTTTAATCCGCTCTTGTTAAGATTTTTAATCTTAAGCAAATCAACACCAGTAAGAATAGGATGATTGATTTCAAGAACAGAGCAGCTTTTGCTTTCTGGTTCAAGCAGGTTGCCATCACTACCAAGATATACTGTAGTATCTGTAACAATCTTTTCGCGCAAAGAGTCAATCGGAGGGTTTGTAACCTGAGCAAACAACTGTTTGAAGTAAGAGAACAAAGGAGGATGCTTGTCAGAAAGTACAGCCAAAGGTGTATCAACACCCATTGATGCCGTTGGCTCAATGCCAGTTTTTGCCATTGGCAAAATCATTTCGCGAACATCCTCATAAGTCCAACCGAATGACTTGTACAGAATGTCTCGCTCTTCCTGTGTGCTGACAGGAATTTTCTTGTTTGGAATAGTCAGTTCACGCAGTTTAAGCAAATTCAAATCCAACCATTCTCCATAAGGATAAAGGTGTGAATAATATTCCTTGCACTCTTTATCGGTTATGACTTTTTTATTTTTTGTATCAACAAGAAGAATACGGCCAGGCATAAGGCGCGACTTCTTTTCTATATTACTTTCCGGAATGTCAAGAACGCCAACTTCACTAGAAAGAATAAGCATTCCGTCTTTTGTTGTGTAATAGCGAGAAGGACGCAGACCATTACGGTCAAGAGTTGCACCGACTAAATCGCCATCGCTGAAAATAATTGCAGCAGGTCCATCCCATGGTTCCATCATAGTTGCCCAGTAATGATAGAAATCCTGCTTATCTTTAGACATGGTTATGTCATTACGCCATGGTTCTGGAATACATACCATGACGGCAAGCGGGAGTGGCATTCCATTCATTACAAGGAATTCCAATGTATTGTCGAGCATGGCAGAGTCGGAACCATTTGTATTAACAGCAGGGAACACCTTGCGGATATCTTCATCGCTCAAAGTTGGAGAAGCAAGAGTTTCTTCACGGGCAATCATGCGGTCTGCATTTCCGCGGATTGTATTGATTTCACCATTGTGGGCAATAAAGCGGTTAGGATGAGCACGCTCCCAACTTGGCTGAGTATTTGTACTGAAGCGAGAATGAACAATAGCAAGTGCGGAAACATAATCTTCGCTAAGCAAGTCAAGATAGAAAGTACGCAACTGGTTTACAAGGAACATTCCTTTATAAACTATTGTTCTGGATGAAAGGGATGCTACATAAGTTTGAAGCTGAGAATGTTCAAACTGGCGGCGAAGAACATACAGCCTGCGGTCAAAATCAATTCCCTGTGCAACATCTGCTGGGCGGGCAATAAAACACTGCATGATTACTGGCATGCAGTCCTTTGCTCTTTGACCAAGAACATTTTCATTTACAGGAACATCTCGCCAGCCTAAAAATTTAAGTCCTTCTTTTTTTGTAAGGAATTCTATCATCTTCTTTGCCTGAGCACGAAGATACTGATCCTGTGGGAAGAAGAACATTCCTACACCGTAATCGCGTTCCCCACCAATTTCAATTCCAAGTTCTTCTGCAACATGAGAAAAGAAATTATGAGAAATTTGAAGCAGAATGCCAACACCGTCTCCAGTTTCGCCAGTGGCATCTTTTCCTGCACGATGCTCCAGTTTTTCTACAATAGAAAGGGCATTATCTACAATCTTGCGTTCTGCCTTTCCATCGATGTTTACTACCAGTCCAATACCGCAGTTATCATGTTCAAACTGAGGTTCATACAATGTCTTTTTCACACTAGCCCCCTTACTTGCCAGTTGATATTTTATGCAAAAAAAAGACGTCCGGTTTGACCCACCTGCTGTGCGGACACAGTTAGTGCGTCAAACCGGACGTCTTTGTCGGTAGAATCAGTATATACGAATTTTGCATATTTATGCAAGTAGTTTATTCAGCTGTTTTAAAATCTTCTTGGTCTAAAGGGGTATTGCTCTCGTATTGAGTACTACAGGCTTCGATTTCTTCTTTATTCCACAGCCGTCCCTGGTTCATGCCCGGGCAATCGGCAGAACATTCATCCCACATTGCTTTATCTTTTACAATCCAATCCCAAAAAGGATAGGTCGAACATTGTATTGGGCGGGCTTCGTAGGCGGAACAGCCTTCATTCCATAAAATGCAGTCGTTATTCTTTTTTGATTGCAGAGCAAGCACGGTTTTTCCGCCGTAATACATTTCCCACTTGCAGTAAGTTTCCACAAATGCCTGCGGTGTCATGTTGTAAAAATTGCAAAGTTCAAGTAAATCGCGTTTGGAAAGATACACAACTCCAGGCGTTTTACCACAGCATCCGGAACAGCGCTTACATTCAAAATG
>CACXDK010000014.1 GCA_902766345.1 uncultured Spirochaetaceae bacterium
GAGCGAAACTGTACGTTCTCGATGAGCGAAACTGTACGTTCTCGATGGACGAAACTGTACGTTCTCGATGAGCGAAACTGTACGTTCTCGATAAGCAAAACCGTGCGTTCTCGCCCCGTAGTTGACCAAAATACTTACTTTCTGTTATGATAAAGACATCTTGGGGGTGTAGCTCATCTGGCTAGAGCGCTTGCATGGCATGCAAGAGGTAAGGGATTCGACTTCCCTCATCTCCACTATGTTTAAGAATATCCGACCTGAAGCAATTACAGATAATCCCTTTAAAATGATTGGCAAAGACTGGATGCTTGTTACAGCATGTACAAAAACAGTCGATGAAGAAGGCAATGTCCGCACAGGCAGAGTAAACACAATGACTGCCAGCTGGGGCGGTGCAGGCTTTTTGTGGAACAAGCCAGTAGCAACAATTTACATTCGCCCTACCCGCTATACAAAAGAAATAATCGATCAGACAGATACTTTTTCTTTGAGCATTCTTCCAGAAAACAAATACAAGACTGCTCT
This sequence comes from uncultured Spirochaetaceae bacterium, assembly GCA_902766345.1. The sequence continues at coordinate 526 of CACXDK010000014.1, forward strand.
TGATTACTGTGGAAGCCACAGCGGTCGTGACGGAGACAAATTCAAAGCTGCAAAGCTGGATGTACAGTATACAAATGACACTCCTTGGATAAAACAGGCTCGTCTTGTACTTATTTGCAGAAAACTCTATGCACAGGAATTTTCTCCATACAGCTTTACAGATGAAAAAATCTTAAACCAGAACTATAAAAAAGATGATTTCCACACAATGTACATTGGGGAAATCATCAAAGTAATGGAAGATAAACGCTAAAACTTCTTAAAGAGAAGCACTAACGCTGGAGTGTGGAAGTCTTAATTCTTCTATAGGTTTCCTCTCCAGCAAGTGTTTTTACTATTTCCATGGCAAATTCTTCTGCAGCACCAGCACCTCTTCCTGTAATAAGATTTGCATCATGAACAAAAGGCTTTTCGTCCACAAAATTAGCTTTAAACTCGCCAGCATCGCTTTCCATATCAGTATAGCAGGTCCATTTTCTGTCTTTTAATGCAGTTGTCTTTGAAAGAACTAAAGCAGGAGCAGCACAAATTGCACAAATCAGCTTTTTTTCTGCATCCATTGCATTAATAAAAGAAATGGCACTGGCATTAGCTGCAATATTCTTTGTACCAGGCATTCCGCCAGGAACAACAACAGCATCTGGCAAAACACCGCCACAAGAAGAAAGATATGCTTCCAGTGTAATATCTGCTGTAACACAGACTTTATGGGAACAGGTAACAGTCCGTGAATCTGTTCCTACAGAAACAAGAGTTACATCCAAACCTGCGCGCCGTAAATAATCCACAGGAGTCAAAGTTTCAACTTCTTCAGACCCGTCTGCAATGAAAATTACAACATTTTTCATAATAAAATGCTCCTTGAAAACAAAAATATCATTGCAATTATAACCTAAATAAAGTAAACTTTAAATAAATGAAAAATGTTTTAGCCATAGATGTGTCTTTGAATTTTTTTGATTTTCTCAAAACACAACTGTCATACCAGCAGATAACACTGGAATTTGGAGACAGTGCAAAGAATGCTTATACAAAAATGGCCTCCATCGATCCAGAACTTGTTATCATCGATATTGATATTAATTTTAATTCTGTCTTAGAGTTCTTGAAACGCAAACTCAACGACCCTAATGCAAAAAACATCCCTATTATAGTAATTGGACGAGAAGAATACAGAAAACAGGTAACACCGCTTATTTATTACGGGGTACTAAAATTTTTCGCAAAGCCTGCTAAATTTGACAAGCTGTTCAGAACTATTGGAACTCTTATGGGGTTAAATTTTGAAGCAGACGAAACTCCATGTATTCTGGAAACTCATGTAAATGAGGATACAATCTTTATAGAAGTTTCGGGCGGACTTAACAGGGCAAAATTGGCTATGTTAAGGTTCAGGCTTGCTCACAGCATAAAAGAATGTGCCATAAAGCAGCCTAAAGTCATAATAATGATATATAACATGGAACTGTCTTTCATGGACACTCCAAATATTGTATTCCTGCTTGATAATGTTCTTGAAGATTATAACATTTCCAATAAAAACGTTACTATAATCACAAAGAGCGAGTTTATACACGAGCTGATAAAAGGTCGTCCAGAATATGCCCGCATACACATTTCGGACTGTCTGACATCTGTTATAGATGAAATAATGGGACAGTTTGCAGGAATGGATCAGATAGAAACCATTACAAGCAAGCTCCTCATTCCAAACAAGACGGTTTCCGTGGCAGAACTTGACCCACGATTTTCAACCGACTATGACGGTACAATCATGAAGGTTACTGACAATGGCGGCATTGTAAACGTAGCAATCGTTGATGATGACCCTATAATCCAGAAAATCCTTCAGGTGTCATTTGAAAAATCTGGAGCCGATACTTTCGTATTCAACAGCGGAGTCTCGTTTCTTAATTCTATTCCAGACCACCTTTATGACATCATTGTCCTTGATATATTCATTCCAGACATGAACGGTTTTGACATTCTGCACAACCTGCAGCACAGAGACTATGATGCATCAATTCTGGTTTATTCACAGGCTACCAATAAGGAATATGTCATAAAGTCTTTGACTATGGGTGCAAAAAATTATCTGGTTAAGCCACAAAAGCCAGGTCTGGTAGTAAGCACGGCTTTTGAAATGCTCTTGCACAATAAGAATGAACTATAGTGCCATTGATTCAGGAAGTAGATTTTTAGCGAGTACGCTCCATGAAGTGCGTACTCCTATTCAAACAATTATAAGTACAACCGAGCTTTTGGAAGACACCACTCTTGATAAAGAGCAGACGGAATACGTACGTCAGATAGAATTCAGTGCCAATGTTCTTCTACAGCTTGCAAATGATGTCCTTGACTTTACAAAAATACGCTCAAAAGAATTCAAACTTGAAAGCATTCCGTTTGACATCATAGAACTTACGGAACATGTCGTAGACTTAATCAGTATTGACGCCTTCAACAAAGGGCTTGAAGTCATTACCGACATTGACTACAGCATGCCTGCAACGGTCATGGGTGACCCAACCCGAATGCAGCAAATTCTTTTGAACCTGGTAAAAAATGCCGTAAAGTTCACGTCCAAAGGTTACATCCTTGTACGCCTTGCCCACGAAAACAACAATCTTTATTTTCAAGTCATAGACAGCGGCATTGGCGTTGTACAGGAAAAGCAAAGCCTTATTTTTAAGGATTTTTATCAGGTAGATGCAAGTACTACAAGAAAATATGGTGGAACAGGACTGGGACTTGCAATCTGTAAAAACCTTGTAGAAGTAATGAACGGTCAGATTGGCATGCGTTCAAATCCGAAAGGCGGTTCAATATTCTGGTTTACCATTCCTTTAGTGCAGTCTTCCTTTGACATTGAAAAGAAAGAAAATCTTTCAGCACCAAAAGACACACGCGTACTTATTATTGACAACAACAGGCTTTCGCTTTCCTGCTTTGGAAAAAAACTCTGTTCGCTGGGCATAAACAGAATAAGCGGTGCAACATCGGCAGAGGAAGCCCTTTCAAAACTTGCAGATGCATGCCGTCAGAAAAGACCTTTCACTACAGTTTTCATAAACATCCCCATTGCAGAACAGGAAGACTGGAAGATAGTCTCCGCCATCCGCGAAGAAAAAAGCTTCCAGAACATAAAGCTCATACTGATGATTCCCGAAGGTCAGATGCGAAAAGATTCAAAGAAAAAGATGCTCAACATGTTTGACAGCTATCTTTACAAGCCTTTGAAACGGGATCCCCTGCTCAGCATATTCAATAATACAGCTCCTAAAGAGCAGCTTTTGGAACAGCAGAAAGAAGAAGAGGAAAAACTTAACAGGACAGTTGCCAAAGGAAATCAAATTCTTATTGCAGAAGACCATCCTGTCAACAGAAAACTCTTGCAGACGTTCCTTGAACGCTACGGTGCAACGGTGTATCTTGCAGAAAATGGTGTTCAGGTCATTGAGCAGGTTGTAAAACATCCAGAAATAGACTTAATCTTTATGGACATCTTTATGCCTGTAAAGAACGGTATTGATGCAACGGTAGAAATCCGTAATATGAGCTACAAGGGCATTATCATTGCCTGCACAGCAAACAGCGACCCTGACGATTTTAAGCAGTACAAGAAGATGGGCATTAATGACATCCTTGTAAAGCCTTACCGAAGGGAATCTGTAAAAAAGATGCTGGACAAATGGAACACGGTTCTTATGTTCCCGGAAGCTAAAAAGATTGTTTCCCTCACCGAAACAAACAATAAGGCTGCAGAAATTTGGGATTTGGCAGACTTTACAGACACAACAAATCAAGACAAGGAACTTGCAAAATCGCTTATGGACGACTACATTGCCCAGACGCAGAAATTCCTTGGACTTATTAAACGGGAACTTGAAAATAAAGATAAAAACATTGAAAACCTTAAGTATTATGCACACACGCTAAAAGGAAGCAGTTCTGCAGTAAGTGTTCATAAACTTGCGGCATATAGTAAAAAAATGGAAGAAGCGGCAACTGAAAACGACCTTACAACTTTTGAATCTATAAGGGTAAACTTTGCAGTTGACTTTCTAACATTAAAACAACTTGTAAAATCATGGAAATCGGCACTATGAATTTCAAAACAAACTATCACACGCATTGTACCTTCTGCGACGGTAAAAACACAGCGGAAGAAATGGTTCTGTCTGCCATTGAAAAAGGCTTTGACATTTTAGGATTCAGCTCTCATTCAATGTATCCCTTTGCTTCAAGCTGGCACATTCCTGTAAAAAATCATGCAGCGTACGTTGCAACAATAAAAGAGCTCACTCAGAAATATAAAGACAAGATTTCTATTCTGTGCGGTTTTGAGGCAGACTTTATAGAAGGATTTTGCGCGCCAGATAAGGAAGCTTACAGCGAGTTTTCGCCAGACTACCTTATTGGTTCTGTACACTATGTTCCTGGCGATAAAGGATACTATGAGGCTGACGGTAATTCGCAGAAAGTACGCGAGGCTATTGATAAATATTATGGCGGGGATGTAAAGAAAGCGGTTCAAAGATATTTTCAAATTGAACGACAGATGTTAAAGAGCTGTTCTTTTGACATAATAGGACATCCTGATTTAATCAGAAAACAGAACAGTACGGAACAATTGTTCTGCGAAGAGGAGGACTGGTACAAGCAGGAAGTAATGCAGACTGTGCAGGCAATTGCAGATGCTAAGGTATGTGTAGAAATTAATACTGGCGGCATGGCACGGGGCTATATGAAAACGCCATTCCCATCTATGTTCTTTTTGGAGCAGCTGAACAAAAAAAATGTGCCTATTACCATAAACTCAGATTCTCATTCAAAAGACACGCTCGATTACTGGTTTGAAGAAGCTGTAGATTATGCAAAAAAGGCAGGTTATAAAGAAGTGAGTTATTTCACAAAAGAGGGCATGAAAAAGCAGGAAATATAATAAAAAAAGGCATTGCAGACGATGCACATGCATACATCTTGCAATGCCTTTTTAATGTAGAATAAACCATTTTAACGGTTCTTCTTTTCTTCTTTAGCCTGACAGTTTATGCAGAGACCTGCATAAGGAATAGCTTCCAATCTGGCTTCTGGAATTTCTTTTCCACAGATAAGACAAATTCCATACTTTCCCTGCTTAATTCTATCCAAAGCACTATCGATCAGCTGGAGACGGTAAGAAGATGCCTCCCCCAGAGAATTCAAAAGTGTTCTGTCTATTGTATCAGATGCGATATCAGCATCATCACCAGTTTCAAGAGTATCAACCATATTTGAAAGTTGTTCGCTGCGACCAGCAAGGGACTCAAGAATTTCTTTTCTTTGGATTAGTAATTTCTGTTTTTGTTCTTCACAAAAATCTGCATTCATAATTACTCCTTGTTGACAATTATTTTTATTTTGTACATACTAATATATCAAAAAATTCTAAAAATGCAAATGAATTCTGGAGGAATTTGTGGCAGCTAAAGATGAAGCTATTGAAGTAGTTGGAATCGTAAAGGAAGCACTTCCTAATACGGTGTTTCGTGTAGAATTAGAAAACAAACATATCATTCTTGCACATTTGAGCGGAAAAATGAGAAAACATTACATCCGCATTGTTCCAGGTGACAGTGTAAAGGTTGAACTCTCTCCTTATGACTTGAATCGTGGAAGAATTATTTTCCGCGAACGCTAATTATTTTTCTTCGCTGATAAATATATATTTTACAGATCTAATAGCATCTATTATTCCATTTATACCAATTATCAGGGCAATGATATTTACAGGGAATAACCAGAACAGAAATCTGCTTACTCCCAATCCCAAAATGGCATGAAGAATACCTCTTAAACATTTTCTGAGCCAGAAAGAACGAGAATATCCCTGTGTAGAATTATAATTATTCCATGAATGATAGGTGTTATCTTCATTATCATTATTAGAGCTAGAGCGGGAAGCGGAATTAAAGAATTCCCAGAATGGATCTTGATTATATTCATAAGAGCCTGTTCCGTAAGAACTTGTTCTATATGAACCAGACTGGTTATAGCCGTACTGACCAGAAGATGATGAAGAACCGTACAAATCGTACTCTCGCTTTTTGCTTTCATCTCCGAGAATTGCGTATGCAGAGTTAATCTGTTTAAACTTCTCTTCTGCAACAGCATCTCCCGCATTTCTATCAGGGTGATACTTAAAGGCAAGAGTTCTGTACGCTTTTTTTATTTCATCAGCCGAAGCATTCCTGCTTACTCCCAAAACTGTATACAAATCTTCCATATAATTTCCTGTATTCACCTTATACTAATACAATAAAACAAAATACTGTTAATGACAAGAAAAATAACGGAATTTTACGACTGTTTGAGCAATACCCAAGTTGCCCCAGAACCGCCATTATTCCTGTCAGGATGCCCAGAAGTACCCAACCGAGAATCCTGTTCAATAAACAGCTTTACCATTGGACCTAAAACAGGGTCAGAACCATGACTGTGCTGACCTTTTCCGTGAATTATCATTATTTTCTTCAACTTACGTCTGGCACATTCTGTAACAAAACCTTGCAAGCGATCCCAGGCTTCCGCTCTGGTAAGACCGTGTAAATCTACTACAGCCTGAGCTTTTAACTGCTTTAAGTAATTTATATCATGAAGTTTTCTATTTTCGTTCACTTCATCTGCAATTTTATCTTTATCTACAGTGCCGTATCTGTTAAGCCAAACTTCCATAGGATTGGCTTTACGTTTATTATCCAGCTCCATTTGATATTCATAAGAATATCCCTGTTTCATTGCTTCTTTTTCTTCTTTTGTAGGAGCGTTTGCTTTTTTATGAGATTTTTGAATTCCTTTTTGTTGTGGTTGTTTTGCTTTTCGCTGGGAATTATCCCATTCGTTTAAAATATCACCGAAGTCCATATTTTAACAAACAAAACTATTCAATAAAAATTACATTCTCTTTTTTTATCCAGCCATACGTATCGTGAGCTTCTACATATAGCCAGTCAGCAGAAGAATGTTTTTTTACAATGACAAGGGAGCCTTTTTGAATGACCATGCCAGTAGAATTGTCTGTTTCAGGAATTGATAAAAGTTTTTCTCCTGTAACAACGGCATATTTACGGTTTATACGCAACCCGTAAAATATACTTGCACCCATAAAGAAACACAGCAAGCCTGTAAAAATCAAGAAAAGAAAGTTTTCTCTAAGAATGCAAAACAAAAAGCATAAAACTATAAAAACAAAAACAAGGGCTATAAAAACAAAAAAAAGAGGCTTACTATAAAGTTTACCATGCGAAGACAAATTGTAATTCTTTTCAAATTCAAATCTATTCTTTGCGGAATCAGAAAACAAAGGAAGAGAATTACGCTCTTTTGAAAGCAATGCACAATATTCTGCAATTAAATTATCAGACATCGCTTTCTTTTCTTCTGAGTCAAAGCTGAAATCTGGTACATCGAAGGTATACTTAAAATCGGATGCAGCAGAATGAGTTTTTGCAGAAGCCCCCTGTTCCGCAGGAGTTACACGAACCGTGCAAGACGGGAATGCCAGAGTACTTGTAGAACCATTCAACGCCGTTGCAACAACAGACACAGCAGGGAGTTTCTGCACACCAACAGAAAGAGGACACCAATCAAAAGTTGCTACAGGACGGAACTCTGAAAACACTTCATAATTCTGTTCGTTCGCAGGAATTTTTGGCACATCGTATTCTGCAACCTGTTCAAACAAAGAGTTTTCAGGAATTGTCCATGAAACTCCCTGAACTTCTGCAGCAAACTGAACATAAACAGTATATTGCACATGACTACCTGCAGAAACTGTAATGCCAGCAGGTTCTTTAGCTTCAATAGCATTGTCACCACGTTTGCCGAATGACACAGAAAGAGACGGCTTAATCATCTGTACATTTTCAAAGACATGAACAGGATTAAAAGGTATTTGATAGAACTTTCCTTTTATCATTAAATCGCAGGAAAACAGTTTATAATTTCCAGATTTTAAAAAGCGGACTGTTATGACAATATGAGTTCCATAAGAAGAATTAGTACTTTCCAAAGGAGGAATGTAAGTTTCCTTTTTTATAGAAACAAGTTCTACATTATCTGGAATGGAATTCATATAAACCGAAACGTCATTTGGCGAAACATTTTCTATGTTTACATAAAATTCTTCATTTGTAAGAGAATATATATAATCATTTTTCTGATGAAATCTTAAACTTCTTACAGCTTCATAGGACAACTGTGCATACGCACTGGCAGTAACAAATGCCACAATTAATAGTCCAATGAGCCGCTTTCTGTATTTTCCTGCTGTTGACTTTTCCATGTATTTTTTTCTTTTTCCCTCATCATAGAATACATTGCATTTTCCAATGTCTGATCTTCTGAATTTTCAGAGACAGAAGTTATATCCCGCTCCTTTATATTATTATGAACGGCAATCTTTTCCAATGAAAGTTCCAAGTTTATTTTTGCCTGTATATCAGAACCGTCTATCATAAGCGCCTGCTTAAAATAAGAAGCGGCGGTTTCATAGTCTCCCTTTTTATGTGCAAGCAATCCCAAATCATACAAGATTGCAAAACGAATTTCTTCCGTTGCATCAGGAACAATTTGCCCAAGTCTTTCTGTTGCAGCATCATTTTCTTCAAGCATCAGATATGTAGATGCAAGACCATACAGAGCATACTGTTCCAAATACGAATCATTATTCTGCTTTGCCATATTCAATGCATCAAGAAAACACACCGTTGCCTGCTGATAATTTTTTCTGTTCCATTCAAGCTTGCCTTCCAGGATTTTTTTGCCACAAGAAAACTGCCCCGAACAACCAGAAAACAAAGTCATTACAGCCATAGCACCAAAGAGCCTGTACATTTTCTTATGCACTTTAGTAAAATGATACTCAACAGAAATTACAGCCAATGCAAGAAAAAATATTCCAAGCTTAAGGAACAAAGAAAAACGTTTTACATTCTGAGTTTCATAAGTAATGATAACATCATCTGTAGTATTCTGCAAAAGATTGTAAGCAGAACCTTTTTCTTCCGCCTTAACAAAAGAAAATGCATTATGCTTAACCTTTACATTTTTTGTCTGCACTGAATTAATTACCGCTTTAATTGCATCTGAGCGCAAAGCTGTTTTTACAGGAGTTTTTCCGTCCCCTGCCAGAATTTCACTTTCCTTTTCAGAACCGAAACCAATTATTGCAACAGGAATTCCATATTTTGCCGCATCATGAAGGGCAGAAAGCAATGCCGAATCAGTTTCTTCCCCATCTGTAAAAAGCCATATATATGGAGCCTGCGATGACTGCACAGGAAA
>CACXDK010000015.1 GCA_902766345.1 uncultured Spirochaetaceae bacterium
CAGAAGTTTCAGTAATATATTCACGGTTTAAATATTTTTTCAGCTGAATTTCAATTCCTCGTTGAATTATTGCCGCGAACATATCTGCTATATTTTCAAACGATTCCGTCTCAATGTGTTTATAGCCGTTCTGATTTAGCACTTGATATGCATAAGAAAGCATATAATACACATTTCTTATCTGAATAGAATTACTCACCGTATTGAATCCTCAAGCCTTCTTTTCCATTCTGATAGAGTGTCTGTTTCGTCAAACCAATATTCTTCAAGCAGCGGAATCAATTCATAATGAACGACATCAGAAAGCCATTCATCATCAACATCAGAAACATTTTTTGGAATGAAATAACTATGACCTATTCTAAAACCTTTGCCTAAAGAAACATCGGAAATTATTTTTTCATTCAATTCTTTAATACAATCAATTAAACGATTATATTTCTCATTTGAAATTTCGTTCTGCATTTGTTTAAAACCGTCACTTTCAAATGCTGGTTCAAATTCAACAAATGCAAATCTACGGCGTAACGCATAGTCAATCATTGCAAGACTTCTGTCTGCTGTGTTCATCATTCCGATTATATAAACATTTTCAGGAACATAAAAATAATCTTTTGAATATTGTAATTGTATTTTATTCTCTTTCCCTCGTTTGTCATGCTCGATTAAAAGCATCAATTCCCCTAGAATTTTGCTTAAATTACCACGATTTATTTCATCAATAATGAAAAAATATTTCTTATCTAAAGTATCAATTTGTGCTGTTTCACAAAATTTTCTAAAACATCCCTTTACTAATTCAAAAGATTTTCCATCGCTTGTACAAGGCCTAAAACCTTCTATGAAATCTTCATATCCATAACTCTGGTGAAACTGAATAAGCTTAACCTGTTCAGAATTTTTTTCTCCAATTATAGAGTATGCTAGTCGTTTTGCGGCAAATGACTTTCCAACTCCGGGTGCACCTTGCAAAATTATATTTTTCTTCCGTTCCAAAAGATTTACGATTGTCTCATACTTTTCTGGTGAAATAAAAACTTCATTAAAGAATGAATCTTCGTCATAAGGTTCATAGTCACTTTTAATTTCAATCGGTTCATCTTCAATTTCAAATAATGAATTTAATTTTCCTACATATTCTGTAAGATCCGTTATATCTGTAAGGGTTTTTATATTTGCTTGTCCGGGATGATCGTGTTCTTCGTTATGAGTCCATTTCACTTTCCTAAGATGTGGATATCCTTTTTCATTTTCATCATAATAATAGTCTGAATCTACAACACCACGACCAAGAACTTTAAACATCCCTTTCTTTACAAAAATAATGTCTCCGGGCTTCATTGCATTAGCAAATTCCCACAACGCAAGAGATGAATGCATTTCGCTGGAACTTCCTTCATAAACTTCTTTCAGTTTAGCCCTTATTTCATCTCGCGAATCAAATTCCCTAAGGTCTGATATTTCATCCCAGCCTAGGCCCATTATGCCTTTTTTGTAGAATTCATCCCATTTGCTTGCTTTTTCACCTGGGGCATAGAGCCAATAATGTACGGTAGAACTAGAATCTTTATCTGCAGAGTTATCCTGTACCTTTAGTTCTTCCCAGACAGACAATAAAGTTCTACCAAAGTCCCAAGTATTCTCGTTTCCTTTTTCTTTTATAAGAATAGATTGTAATTCTGAAACAGGAGTATTTTGCGCAACTTTTTTCCCATAGAAATCAGCAAACTCTAATAAAATATCCTTTTTGAACCAATTTATAAGTTTTTTATTTGAGTATAAGAATGCTATTTTCCATTTGAAAGCGTCTCCTAAATCAATTTCATCTATTGCAGAATAATTCTCTTGCCTAGAAAAATTCGCAATTTGAACTATTTTTTCTCGAATATTATTAAAGACTCCATCTCTTGTGTTTCCATATTTTGAATACCAGGCATACTCGTCATCCCGTAAAGTACCAATGGATGATTTGATATTTCCTGCAATCTTAAAAATCCCAAACTTATATGAGGAGCCACCCCAAATTGAACCTATATCTTGAGTCTTTGTTTCTATCCAATAGCAGAAGGAATCTTCTTTATTAGTATTAGTATATTGTTCAAGCGTCATTTCTGGTAATTTTTCTATTGGAAATCTTTTATTAAATTCGTCATACAAGGCATCTAATTCAGAGTTTCCTAATTTTTCGAAACTCTTATTTCTTTCTAAATTGCGTTTTTTATTATGTTCAAGGAAAATAGCTGCGGCAAGCTCTTCTGTCATATCTACATTTTTGCCAGAATCTGTTAAAGCCCAAATTCCACGTACAGATTTATCAATGTAGCCGGCATAAACCAATTCATTTCGTGCCCAATCTACCTGATTATTAAATTTATTATTTCCAGTTTTTCTATAAGTGTTGTTTATAATTTCTTTCGGAAGAGACAAATCTTCTATAATCTTTTTATGAACTTCTTTTGGACTTGCAGAACCACCAAGCTCTTTCAATGCATCCAAAAAAAGGCTTAAACCACTTCAAAAATTCTGCATTTGATTTTTTTGTTATAGTATTACTTGGCATTGAAAAACTCCTTTTCCCAATATTTTAACATGAATTCAGAAACTTTTGTGTTTTTTCGAAATCTCACATCATGTACTAGGTTATATATAGAGTTATTTTACCGCGCGTAATCGCTTCCGTAAATTCATGAATTATATTATCCAAAAGCTTCTTATTTCGAATCTTTTTGCGTAAGGGATTGTAGGGGCAGCCCGAAAGGGCTGTTCCGAAGCGAATGTAATGAGCGTAGGAATGGAGCCGAAAGGCGTAACCCCGAAAAGCCCGGCCGGGTGCCTTGGCAACCGGTACGCCCAATATTTTCTTATTATACTTTAAAAAAAGTCTCTCCCCTTACCTTCCCCGAATCTTCTTCATCACCTTCTTATGCCAGAATGCCCGCCCCTTTTCTGCGAGCGTGTAAAGGCCGTACAATGGCGAAAGCGGAATGTCAAAGCTTCCTGGTCTGTGGACTTCTGCACCGCCGAAGCCTGTCTTGAAAAGGTAGAGGCCGTGCATGGGGTGGTTCTCGTCGTTGGTCGGAGGCATTCCGTAGAAG
>CACXDK010000016.1 GCA_902766345.1 uncultured Spirochaetaceae bacterium
CCGCATGGATTTGTTTGATGAGCTTGAAAGACTGCCGTTAAAGTTTTATGACTGCCGTACTCATGGCGAACTGATGTCTTTATTTACCAACGACACAGACACTCTCAGGGACATGATGAGCCAGAGTGTGCCACAGCTGTTTTCCAGTGTGATAAGTGTTGTTGCAGTGTTTACAATGATGATTATTGTAAGCCCTCTGCTTACGCTAGTCATGGTTGTTTCAATGTTCTTTATAATGCTTCTTTCTACGGCTATTGGAAAAAGAAGTGCTAAGGCATTCCGCGAACAGCAGGGCGCTATTGGCAGACTGAACGGCTATGTAGAAGAAATGATTGAAGGGCAGAAAGTTGTAAAAGTGTTTAACCGTGAAGAAAACGTAAAAAAGCGTTTTGAAGAATTGAATGACGCTCTTTGCGTTGCAGGTACTCGAGCAAACACTTTTGCAAGCATACTCATGCCTATTATGGGAAATTTGAGCCATGTTCAGTATGCAATTGTTGCGATTGTGGGGGCTGTACGTGTAATTTCGGGGCATATAGATTTAGGTTCTATTGCTGCTTTCTTGCAATATACAAGAAGCTTTAACCGCCCAATTACAATGATGAGTCAGCAGTTTAACGGCATTCTTAATGCCCTTGCTGGTGCAGAAAGAATTTTTGCCGTAATTGATGAAAAAGATGAACTTGATGAAGGAACTGTTACTTTGGTAAATGCCGTAGAATCAAGCTCTCATATTGTTCAGTCTTATGCTTATACTGGAAAGTGGGCTTGGAAAATGGCTGACGGCAGCTTGAAAACTTTGCGTGGTGATGTGGAGTTTAAGGATGTGTCATTCAGTTATGTTCCTGAAAAAGAAGTTCTGCATCATGTAGATCTTCATGCACGACCTGGTGAAAAAATAGCACTTGTAGGCTCTACAGGAAGTGGAAAAACAACCATTACAAATTTGCTTACAAGATTTTATGACATAGAAGACGGTAAGGGCAGCATTACTTATGATGGAATTCCTTTAAAAGATATTGCAAAAGACGATTTACGCCGTTCTCTTTCAATGGTTTTGCAGGACACTCATCTTTTTACTGGCTCTATCCGAGATAACATCCGCTATGGAAATTTGGAAGCAAGCGAGGTTCAGATTATTGAAGCTGCAAAACTTGCAAATGCGGACGGCTTTATTCAGCATCTTGAACATGGCTATGACACTGTAATTACTGGAGATGGCGGTAATTTGAGTCAGGGGCAAAGGCAGTTGCTTGCAATTGCCCGTGCTGCTGTTGCAAATCCTCCAGTCCTTATTCTTGATGAAGCAACGTCTTCAATTGATACCCGAACGGAAGCTTTGATTGAAAAAGGCATGAATCGCCTTATGGAAGGAAGAACTGTTTTTGTTATTGCCCACAGGCTTTCTACTGTACGCAATGCGGATGAAATTATTGTTTTGGAAAAAGGCTCTGTAATTGAAAGGGGAAATCATGAAGAGCTTATGGCAAAAAAAGGCCGTTACTACAAGCTGTACACTGGAGCTTTTGAGCTGGATTAAAACACGACTGTATTTTTGCCTTTTACTTTGCCTTTGTACAGGTTTTCATCGGCATTCTTGAAGGTTTCGTCTATTGAGTCGCCTTTATTGTGGCTTGCAAAGCCTATTGTCAGCGAAACTGGCAGTTTTGTACCTTTTTTGGTAAAGTTGTAATTAGAAATGTTATTCTGAATTGTGGCAATTGTGTTTCTGCATTGTTCAAGAGTGACGGATTTATCGTCATACTGCTGGACAATCAGGAATTCATCGCCACCCCATCTGGCAATGTCTGTGTATTTTTTTGAGTTTTTTGAAAGCTCAGATTTAATGTTTTTGCAGATTGTTTTTAGAACATAGTCTCCAGTATCGTGACCAAAGGTGTCGTTTATATACTTGAAGTTGTCTACGTCCATGATTGAAATGCAGAAATTCTGCTTGCCATTTTCTGCCATTTTGTGATATTCGTTCAAAAGTTCATGAATTTTTCTTCGGGTAAAGACATTTGTAAGTTCATCAAAGTCTGCAATGTGATGCAGAACTTTTTCGGTTTTAAGTACTACGTTTGTGTAGTCAATTAACGAAATCATTATGAGCATGAATATGAGCAGGCCGTTAAAGATTGAAAATCTTGTGAGTACGAGCGGCTGAATGATGTAGCGTGGTTCTGTTAATACGGTGACAACCTTTAATGAAACAAATTCAATGATGGCAAATACACTTACAATGATTGGTATTGGTTTCATGAACTTTTTGTCATAGTATATGTATTTTGTGTAGTATATAACCGTAATAAGTCCGAACGGATAAAGCGGAAAGCCCGATTCCCAGCCTATTGAAAGGGTTGCAGCAATTAGATGTAATTGAACTTCTATAATAACTGTTAGAATAAAAGCCTGTATGCGTTTTTTGAAAATAAGTAAAAATGTAAAAATATATATTGAAACGCTTGCAATGTTAAAATAAAACATTTCCTTTACGGAAAGGACGTAAAAGGTTATAAGAAAAAGTGCATGTACAAGCAAAAGCGCACAGTTAAAAAACAGTGCAATGTAAAAGAATTTTTTATGTTTATCGACATTCGAAATTGTCAATTTTGGGCTCCATTTGAACTGATTATCCTGCTGCTTGGAAATATATCAGTTCTAAAGTTAAAATTTTGACAACTTTTGTAAATCTACCCATTATTTTACTATTACATTGTTATAAACGCAACAAAATTCTGCTGTTGACAAAGTAAACATCAAATCGTACTCTTTTCTATTATGGAAACTAAAGATTTATTTCCTCTTGTAGATCATACTCTTTTGACTCAGCAGTCTACTTGGGACGATATTAAACAGATTTGTGATGACGCTGTTCATTATGGTACAGCTTCTGTGTGCATTCCTCCTTGCTATGTAAAGCAGGCTAAGGAATATGTAAAAGACCGTATGCAGGTATGTACTGTAATAGGCTTCCCTAACGGCTACAATTCAACGGCTGTAAAAGAATTTGAAACAAAGGATGCCATTGCAAACGGTGCCGATGAAATTGACATGGTAATAAACATTGGTCAGCTTAAGGCAAAGAACTATGATTATGTTCTGAATGAGATTAAAACTCTTAAAGCTGCCTGTGGAACTAAGATTTTAAAGGTTATTATTGAAACCTGCCTTCTTACAGATGAAGAAAAGGTTAAAATGTGCCAGCTTGTTACAGAAGCAAAAGCTGACTTTATTAAGACAAGTACAGGATTTTCAACAGCAGGTGCCACTTTTGCAGATGTAGAACTTTTTGCAAAGAATGTTGGCAAAGATGTTAAAATTAAGGCTGCTGGTGGCATTGCTTCCTTTGATGATGCTAAAAAGTTTGTTGAATTGGGAGCAAGCCGTCTTGGAACAAGCCGAATTGTAAAGCTTGCAAAAAAAGAAAACGCAACAGGATATTGATTATGGAAAAAGAACTCCCTGTTAAAGAAATGATTAAGACTGCCTTTGATATGCTTAAGAAGTCTTACACCCCTTATTCTCACTGGAAAGTTGGTGCAGGCTTGCTTGATGCAGACGGAAAAATCTGGGGCGGTTGTAATATTGAAAATGCAGCATACACACCAAGCAATTGTGCAGAACGAACTGCTTTTTTTAAGGCAATAAGCGAAGGTCAGCGCAATTTTACTGCAATTGCCGTTGTTGGCGGTAATGAAGGTAATGTAAAGGATTATTGTGCTCCATGCGGTGTATGCCGTCAGGTAATGAGGGAGTTCTGTGATCCTAAAACTTTCCGTGTTATTATGGCAAAAAGTCTTGATGATTATAAAATATGTACGCTCGAAGAACTTTTACCTGAAAGTTTCGGGCCTTCTACAATGGGAATGTAAATAAATGAATATTAAAGCTCAAAAAAGTACTCTTTCTGGACATATTACTGTTCCAGGTTCAAAGTCGCATACAATCCGTGCCTTGTTGCTTGCAACTTTGGCAGATGGGGTTTCGCACATTGCAAATCCATTGCCCAGTGCAGACTGCATAAGCACGGCTCATGCAATTCCGCTTATTGGTGCGGAGGTTGATATGGGAATGTCTAGTGACGGGCAGCCTGGTAATACTTGGACTGTAAATGGTGCTGGCAAAAATATTCATTTGCCTGTTGATGTTGTAAATGTTGGGGATTCTGGCTCGCTTTTGTATTTTCTTTCTCCTATTGCTGCTACTTTTAATGGTTGGAGTGTTTTTACTGGGGATGCAAGCATTCGTAAGCGCCCTGTACATCATGTTGTAGATGCTCTTAAACAGCTTGGAGCCGAAGCATACATTTCACAGCCAGAAAGTTCCTCTTGCCCTTTGATTATAAAAGGTCCTGTTGTGCATCAGAAAAAAGTTGTTACAGGTGGTACTGTCAGCAGTCAGTATATTTCGGGGCTCATGATGGCGGCTCTTCGTTTGGATGAGCCAGTTGAAATTGAACTTACAGATCCTAAAGAAACTCCGTATCTTACAATGACACATAAGTGGCTTGAAAGTGTTGGTGCGGAAGTTTATATTTCTGAGGATTTTAAGCATATCCGTGTTTCAAAGCCAGCACAGCTTAAGGCATTTGATACAACAATTCCTAGTGACTGGGAGGGGGTTGCTTTTCCTTTAATTGCAGCTCTTCTTACAGACAGCGAGATTGTAATTGATAATGTTGACGGAAGCGGAACTCAGGGTGATGATGCTATTGTTTCTGTTCTGCAGTCGGTAGGTGCTGATATTGTTTGGGATAAAAAACAGAATACTCTTACTGTACGTGGTGGTAAAAAATCTTCAAACGGAATTGGACGGCTTTCTACTGAAAAGCTTCCGAATAAGGAACTTCATGTAAATCTTTCGGGATTTCCAGATGCAATATGTGCTGTTGCTGTTGCAGCCTGCTTTACCGAAGGGGTTACATACATAGAAGATATAGGCGTTTGCCGCCGTAAAGAAACGGACCGCATTGTTGTTCTTAATAAAGAGCTTTCAAAATTGGGAGCAGAAGTTGAAGAAGGCGAGGATTTTATGATAATCCACGGACATTCTCCTGTGCTTGCTGATGGCAGTGCTAATCCTGCATTCTGTCTGCATGGTGCAGAGGTTGACAGCTATGATGATCATCGGGTGGCAATGTCGCTTTCTTGTTTGGGGCTGGGACTTCGCGATGGCAGCTGTGTTACTGTAAAGGATGCAGAATGTTGTGCGGTAAGCTTTCCGCGGTTTTATGATGTAATGAATGATATAGGCAGTGGTTTTGAAGCTGTTTGATTTATAAGCCGGTTGCAATAGGTTAAGCCTTTTGTAGCCGGCTTTTTTTATTGTAAGCTCATCTTTCTATAGATTTTTTGTATTAGACTGTATAGGAAAATTGTATATTAAAACCTATTGCTGTACTAGGCTAGAAATGCTATATATTACCTATCAGATGGCTAGATGATATAGGAGCATGAAAATGAGCGAAGATAAAAGAACTTTAGTATTAGATACTTTGGAAGGCAGGGGGCATTCACGAATCCCTGTTGGATTCTGGTTTCACTTTGTACACCCTGAAACTCAGGATGCATTAAAAGACAGAAGCATTCCACAACAGAACCTTGACGGACATAAAAGCTTTTTTCAGAAGTTTCAGCCAGATTTTGTAAAACTTATGACTGACGGATATTTTAACTATCCTAATGAGAGTCTTAAAAACGTAACTTCTGCAAAAGAATTAAAAAATATAAAACCTATAGGTGCAGACCACCAGTGGATAAGGGAACAGGTTGAACTTGCAAAAAAGCAGAGGGCTTTGTTTTCTTACAATCCAGTTACATTCTATAATGTATTCGCACCTGCAACGACTTTAAAAATCCTGCTTGGCGGTTTTACAGACGAAGGGGCAAAGAAAGAGGCGGATTTAATTCTTGAAGACAAGGAAGCCGTAAAGTATGCCCTTGACGTAATTGCACAGGATCTTGCAACTCTTGCAAAGGCTGTAATTTCAGAAAGCGGTGCAGACGGAATTTACCTTAGTGTTCAGAACATTCAGGACAGCCGCATTACAGAAGACTTGTATAAAGAAGTTGTAGCTCCATCAGAAATA
>CACXDK010000017.1 GCA_902766345.1 uncultured Spirochaetaceae bacterium
AGGAAAAGTTTTGACGATAGAAGTAATCTGCTCGAATAAAGAGTTTCGCAATTCAAGAAGAACTTTTATGCCTTCTGCAAAAGTTTCATTTTTTGCAAGCAGTGTTTGCATTTTTTTATTTTTTTCCGACCATTCTTTATCCATGTTATGCTCCGGTTTTTACCTAGCTTGCGTGTTCAATCAACTCTATTGCTTGGTCTAAACTTACTGTCTGTGCATATCTTTTTGGCCACATAAACTCGTTATAGAATTTGTAGGCGGTTTCTGCAGAAAAATATGGATTGTCGTAAGTTGAATTTGCGTATGCTGGAATGATTATGTTAAATCCATGTTCAAATCCGCTTTTTACAGTTGCGTCCATGCAGTAGTCTGTGCAGACACCAATTGTAATTATGTCTTTTTCATTTTTTGATTTGAGATATTCCGTTAGTCCAGTCATAGCATGGAATGCACTGTTTACATTTTTTTTAAATCGTTTTTCATCTGGTTGTGGAGCAAAATCATCAAATACTTCGTAGCTGTAATTTCCCTTGCTAAGTTCTGTGCCTGGTCCGTCGTCATGCTGAACATAAGCAACTTCAATGCCGTTTTTTCTTGCTTCTGCAATAAGGCGTTTGATGTTTTCCTTTACGGTTTCATAAGCATAAAGCTTTTCATTAAAACATCCTCTTTGTGTGTCCACTACCAGTAAAATCATTTTTTTCTCCATAGATAAGTTTATCTTTATTATAAGATATAAAAATGCAGAAGAGAATATCTTTTTGATAAGATGCACAATTATAGCGATGAAATGCAAGGTATAGAATTAATGCACAGGAGGCGTTAGCAATTTTTCCATGAGTAAAAATTTTCCTTTACGCCAATCGGCTGTTCCTGTTTTATGATAACCTGCTTTTTCATATAGCCTGAGTGCATAAGGATTTTCTGTAAAGACATCCAGTCTGATTGATTTTACACATTCCTTCTGTAATTTTTCTTCTATATAAATAAGAGTTTTCTTTGCAATTCCCTGCTTTTGAAATTTAGGATTAACACAAAGACGGTGGATTACGCAGAAATTTTCTCCGCTGTAAGTCCACTCTGCTGAAAAATAAGCCTCGTCCTGCCATTTATTTAAAACAAACACGACTGCAATTTCGTTGTCCATTATTCCTACAAAAAGATTTCCGCTGTTTAAATCGTTAATGAAATCTTCTTTTGTCGGATAAATTTCATCCCATTGATGAATGTCGTTTTGTTCCATTACATCGATTGCATTTTTTACCAGTTGACAGATTTCATCTATGTCATCTTGAGTTGCTTTTCTGAAATTCATTTTTATTTCCTGTTAAAAATCATGTTGCATCTTGTCCATGATTCATCTTTATAAGTGAAGGCATTTGGAGTACTGTTGCGTTCTGTAAATCCTATACTTTCATAACACTTTTTTGCCCTTGTGTTTTCCAAGAAAACGTTGAGCTGAACGGCATCTGCCTTTGTAATTTTAAAAGCATAATCCAAAGCAAGATTAAGCATCTGCTTTCCTAAACCTTGTCCGCGGAGTTTTGGATTTATCATTACAAATCCAAGCAAACCTTCATTTGTCTCAAGATTAAGAGAATAGCCAAAAAAGCCTAAAAGAGTGCCATCATCAGCTGTCGCCACAAATGGTGTTTCGCTGAATTTATTTTCAAATTCAGAAAGCACATTTTTAAAATCATCTTTTTCTATTGGATATTTAAAATGATTCGCACTCCACATTGCATGAATTCTTTCGTCTGTCATCCAAGTCTTTACTTCATCAAAATCTTTATTAATTATAAATGGTCGTAATCTCATATTTCCTCTCTATTTAATTTTTTTCCATTCTGTTTTTGTTATGCATGATACATGCGTAATTTCGTTTGCTTCATCTGGATATTCTTTTTCAAAATGCATGCCGATTGATTCTGCTGTTTTAAATGACGGCACATTTGTATATTTGCAGTAAGAATATAGTGCAGGATATTCTGTGTTTGAGAATGCCCAGTCGCGAACAGCAATTGCAGCTTCCTTTGCATACCCTTTGCGCTGACAGTCTTTTCTAATATGGTAGCCAATTTCTGGAAGCATCTGGCCTTCAATATTCTGTAGAGTAAGACCGCAGTCTCCAATCATTTCTCTTGTTGACTTTAAGCACACCGCCCATAATCCAAAACCGTTTTCTTTGTATCGGTTAATGTTGCGTTCTATCCAGCTGCGTACCCGCTCTTCATCAAAAGTGTAAGGGTAGTGCTGCATAATATCTGGATCTGACAGAACTGCATAAAGAGCATCATAATCTGCCATGGTCATTTCTCGTAAAAATAATCTTTCTGTCTCAATTAACATTTTTTCTCCTGCATTATTGTTTATCCTTGATTTCCTGTTAAAAGTAAAATATATCTTCAAATTTTTTATCTAAAGCAACGCATAAAATAAGGGCAAGTTTTGCAGTGGGGCAAAACTGACCTGTCTCTATGGAACTGATTGTGTTACGTGAAACTCCTACTAATTCTGCAAGAGCATTCTGAGAAAGATTTTTTTCGGCACGTATTTCTTTGAGATGATTTTTTAAGACCAAGTTATCGTTCATGCAAATGTTCCTTAAGCTTTTGTAATAGTACCTGCATTGATGCGTCCTGTAATTTGTAAAATAAAAACAAGACTAAGCAAAATAAATATTGCAAGATAGCATAGTGCGACAAAAAGCTCATGCCATTTTTTCATCTTAAAGAACTTTACAAAGAAAGCAACTGTAAGCATGCCAAAGAAAATAATCCAGCACTGAACACTTATGCGTCTTGTAAAAATCCAGTTTAATGCAGAAACAAATAGGCATAATCCAAACGAAGAAAAATATGCTGCTACTACTGCCGTTTTCTGAACTTCAAAATCGAACATATCTTTATTATTATTTTCATTTCTGCTTTGTTCTAAAATCTCTTCTTTTGTCATATCAACCCCTCGCTTTATCTGTTAGTGATTTTGTAGGTCAGCACATTCTTTGGGCAAGATGAAACACACTCACCGCACAGAATGCATTCTGCTGTACGAATGTCATTTACTTTATTGGATAAAACAAATGACTTAACATTCACACTCATCTTACATACTTTGTTGCATTTTCCACATTCAATACAATTGTCTTTATGCATTTTAATTTTTAACTGGGGCAGATGAAGAGCACGCCCCAAGTTATAGCCCAAAATCATAAATGGTGCCATCCAGCAGATATAGTGACAGCCGGCTCTTTTCCCATGAATAATTGCAGGAATTAAAAAC
>CACXDK010000018.1 GCA_902766345.1 uncultured Spirochaetaceae bacterium
CAGTCAATGGAATTGGAAAATTATCTTGTAAAGATGATGCTTTCTTCTGCCCGTAAAACAGTTCAGAAGAGTTCTCTGTTTGGTAAGGAAAATGATTATGCACGTGAAATGTACGAAGATATGATGTACGACAATTATGCAGAATCACTTACAAAGAATGCTCACTTTGGTCTTGCAGACCAAATTTACATTGAGCTTTCAGGACAAAGATAAAATATTACATTATAAAACTATAAAAAAAATCCCGAACTTTTCAGTTCGGGATTTTTTATTTGCTATTGATTAATATTTTTTGTCAGCGTAACCAATCCATCCTTCATTTTCAATGAGGGCTTTTTCAAAACCTTCAAGCTTAAAAGGATAACTGGTAGAAAGGGAACCTGCAATAAGTTTTACTTTCCAAGTACCATCTTCTTTCTGCTCAATTTTACAAGTAGTATCTTTTGATGCGAAAGAACGGAACATATCATCAATATCTTTCTTTGGCATATCAAGCGCAAGAAGTCCACAGTTATACATATTCTGTCTGAAAATTCTGGCAAAGTTTACAGCAATGACGCAGTAAATGCCGTTAACTTCCAGTGCCCATGGGGCATGTTCACGACTGGAACCACAGCCGAAATTTTCTCTTGTAATTATTACTTTCTTACCTGAAACATCAGTCTTTGGATTAAAGCCGTCAAGCTTCAAATCTTCAAGAAGGTAAGGTTTCAGTGCCTGTTTGGTATTCTCTGTCAGATACTTAGCAGGAATAATTTCGTCAGTGTTAATGTCTGAGCGGTCAAGAAAAAGAACTTCTCCACCAAACTGTTTCATTTGTTTCCTCTTTAATAAATTTTTTACTCAGCCCTTGAAAAAGACTGAATTTGTTATAGTTCCGTTTATTGCTGTAGCAGCTGCGGTTGCAGGACTCATTAAATGAACCATACCACCTTTTCCCATTCTTCCGTTAAAATTACGGTTTGTTGTGGAAGCGCATACTTCGCCTTCTGCAAGAACACCATTACTCATTCCAAGACAGGCTCCGCATGTAGGATTTGTTACGCAAAAACCTGCTTCCATAAAGATATCAATGAGTCCCTCTTCAAGAGCCATCTTGTAAATCTTTGGAGTGGCTGGCGAAACAATACCACGCACACCTTCTGCAATGTGGTGACCTTTTAAGATTGCTGCTGCAACTCTCAAGTCAGAAATACGTCCGTTTGTACAGCTTCCAATGTAAACCTGATCAACACGAGTGCCCTTCATGTCAGAAACATTCTTAATCTGATCGGGTTTATAGTTTATTGTACATACAGGAACAAGATTTGACAAGTCAAAAGTATAAACTTTTTCATAAGTTGCATCTTCATCATCATGCCATTTGCTGTAGTCTTTCAAGGCTTCTTCTTTTGTTTTGTATTCATCCTGAATAAATGGCCACAGATACTCTACAGTTTTCATGTCTGGGAAGCAGATACCACTTGTTGCACCAGCTTCAACAGCCATGTTACAAATTGTCATGCGTTCTTCCATAGAAAAGTTATCTACAACAGGACCTGTAAACTCTGCAACACAGTTTGTAGCACCGTTTACACCAATCTGCCCGATGAGGAACAAAATGACATCTTTTGCGTATACACCTTCTTTAAGGTTTCCGTTAAGAACAAATTTTATAGCTTTTGGTTCTCTGAAAGAACAAACACCCTTCAAAATGCCAACTTCAAGATCTGTAGTTCCAACTCCAGCTGCAAAAGCACCGAATGCACCATGTGTACAGGTATGGCTATCACCCATGATAACTGTAAAACCTGGACGTACAAAACCCTTTTCAGGGAAAATAGCATGGCATACACCGTTTGCTCCAATATCAAAGAAGTCTTTAATGGAGTTTCTTTTTGCCCAGTCACGAAGAATTTTTTCCTGCATTGCGCATTTTGAATCCTTTGCAGGTGTAACATGGTCAATTACTGCCTTGATTTTTGTGCTGTCAAATACTCTATCCTTGCCGCGTTCAACCAAATCATTGATGGCAATTGGTGTTGTAATCTCATGGCAAAATACACGATCTAGTTTTAAAATATTTGTTCCTTCAAAAGGCTTTTCAACCAGATGTGCTTCAAATATCTTCTGTGCAATCGTCTTTCCCATAGCAATACCTCGTAATATATTTTATCTTTACTAAAGTATATTTAGTGTTGCTAAAATATTCAATAGTTTTTCTCTGGTTTTACAATCTTTTTCAGACTTAACTTACAACATTCTGTGGCTTACCGTCTAAAAATGCCTTTACATTACTTACTACAATAGAAAGAAGTCTTTGTCGGGTTTCAACTGCTGCCCATGCAATATGAGGCGTAATAAGACAGTTAGGAGCATTCAAAAGAGGACTGTCCTTGGACATCGGTTCGCAAGATACAACATCTGCGGCATATCCTGCAATAGTACCGTTTTCAAGCGCCTTTCGTACTGCCGCTTCATCTACAAGGGCACCGCGCGCTGTATTTATGAGAATAGAATTCCTTTTCATCAGAGAAAGAGTTTTTTCATTGATAATCTCTTTTGTCTGAGGAGTAAGGGGAGCATGAAGAGTTACAATATCAGAAGTTTTAAGGAGTGTTTCAAAGTCAACAGGCTTTTTAATTTCAGGCTTTGGTGTACGGGTGCATACCTGCACATTCATGCCATAGGCTTCGGCTATTTTCGCAACACGGCTTCCAATACTTCCGTATCCAAAAATACCAATAGTTTTTCCATCTGTTTCCATAAGAGGAGTTTTCCAGTAACAGAAATCGGGCGATTTTACCCAGTCTCCAGCCATTACGCTGTCTGAATGAAGCTGTACATGACAGGCAAATTCACTTATGAAAGCAAACACCAACTGTGCAACACCAGCTGTACTGTACGATGGAACATTTGTTACGGTTACGTTGTGGCGGCGGCAGGCTTCCAGATCTATGACATTGTATCCAGTTGCCTGAACTCCAATATATTTTAGGTTAGGGCAGTGCGAAAGTATTTCTTCTGTTATGTTGATTTTATTAAGAAGAACAATATCACTATCCCCGATTCTGGCAGTTACGTCTTCCTGACAGGTTCTAGGATATACAGTAACAGTTCCAAACTGTTCCAGAGGTTTCCAGGACAAATCGCCAGGATTAAGGGCATTTCCGTCAAGAATAACTATTTTCATATTTGCCGCCGAGGAGTTTATGCAAGAACTACTACACCAGCAGAAGAAATAGCATCGTTAATTGCAGATTCCACGCCTTCATCATCAAAATCCACGCAAACCTGACATTTTGCTACATTTGCTTCTACTTTAGTTACGCTTGCAACTGCTTTTACTGCATCAGCAACTTTTGCAGCTGTTGCGTCATCATCCATTCCTGTAACATAAATTTTTTTCTGCATAAAATAACTCCTGAAAATCTTGTTATGTATCAGTATATAATGGTATTAGAATTTTATCAATAGAGAAAATTATAATTCTTTGTATAATAAAAAGTTCGATTGGAGAAATTTTAGTTATTTATTTTATCTTAAAAAGAAAAATGCTAATTAATCTCTGTTTTACCCAGCTGACCGCACGCTCCACCTATCTTTGCACCCCTGCGAGTCCTTAAATTTACATTTAAACCAGCACGTTCAAGCATCTGCAAAAACTCTGTTGTCTCACGGTTGTCAGGAGTTTTAAAAGGAAGAGTAGGAACAGGATTCCATGGAATAAGATTTATGTATACATCCAGTCCGCGTGCAAAATTAATGAGTTCCTGAGCACTTTCTTTGCCAGTGTTTTGCCCCGCAAGAAGGGCAGCTTCTAATGTAACCCGCTTACCAGTCTTTTCAATGTAATATGCAATAGCCTCGCGAAGCTCTTTAAGGGAATTTCCCTTTGCCACAGGCATTAATTCTTCCCTTAGCTTTTCATCCGCCGTAGTCAATGAAACTGCAAGTCGCATTTGCGGACCGTTATCTGCAAGATTGTAAATGCCCTTTACAAGACCACAGGTACTAAGTGTTATTCTTCTGGAACTAAGGTTTCGACCGCCCTTGTCGGTCAGAATGGAAACCGCTTTTCTTATTGAGTCCAAATTCTGCATAGGCTCGCCCATGCCCATGAATACAATATTGTCCAGCTGCCCAGCTTCTTTTTCCAAGAATAAGAACTCTTCTACAATTTCACCTGGAGTAAGATTTCTTTTTAATCCCAATTGCCCAGTCTGACAGAACTTACAGCCCATTGCACAGCCAGCCTGACAGCTTACACAAGCCGTCTTTCGCTGTTCACGGTCAGTAAGAAGCACAGTTTCTACTGCACAGCCGTCGTTAAGAGTAATCTGCAATTTTATTGTACCGTCAGGATCTTTCAGAACTTTTGTTACGGAAGAAGAATATAAACTTGCCTGCTCAGCAAGAAGAGACCTTGTATTTTTGTCTATGTTAGTCATTTCTTCAAAAGAAGAAATTCCTTTGCTTATCCACTGAAAAATTTGCTTACCCCTGAATTTCTGTGAAAGATTAAGCTTTTCACAGATTTCATCAGGGAGTAATCCTGCCAGATATATTTTGTTTTCCATGTATTAGAACAGAGGTTTTCCAGCCTGAAGTTTTTCAAGCATGTCGTTAATAGCCTGACTTCTGATGTTCAGTTTCTGGAAATCC
>CACXDK010000019.1 GCA_902766345.1 uncultured Spirochaetaceae bacterium
ACTGAAGCCCTTGATGCCAAGGGAACTCCTTATGACCGTGATTCAGACTTTATAGAGCAGGAAGTATTCTTTTCTCAGAAAAATGCTTGCCCTGACTGCGGAATATCAATTCCAGAGCTTCAACCACGTCTTTTTTCTTTTAATAATCCGTTTGGAGCCTGTCCTGAATGTACGGGGCTTGGTGAAAAGATGGAATGGGATGAAAGCCTTATTGTTCCTGATAAATCACTTTCTTTTAATGAAGGGGCAATTACATTTTATAATCCCGACAGTGCATGGAATGCTGCCATGTTCAGTGCCATTGCAGAAGAGGGTGGCTTTTCGCTTGATACTCCACTTAATAAACTTACAAAAAAGCAGTTTGACTACCTGTGGAACGGTGATCCAGATAAAATTCTTAACTGGACTTACGAAAAACAGAGTGGTGAAGGTTACAGTGAGTACAAGAGACCTTGGCTGGGTGTTCTTGCTGACATGAGGCGTAGATACTCAGAGGCATGGGGAGACTCGCAACGTGCAAGAATGGAAGAAAAATATATGTCTCACTGCCGCTGTTCAAGCTGTAAGGGAAAAAGGCTTAAGAAAGAAGCTCTTGGCGTTACTGTTGGTGGAAAGAATATTTGGGATTTAACAGAGCTTTCGGTTTTGCAGACTATAGATTTTTTTGAAAACATAAAATTTACAGAGACGGAACGTAAGATTGTTGCTCAGGTTTTAAAGGAAATAAAGTCTAGACTGCAGTTCTTAAAGAATGTAGGGCTTGAATATCTTACACTTGAGCGGTCTGCCGCTACTTTGAGCGGTGGTGAGGCTCAGAGAATCCGTCTTTCTACGCAGATTGGAAGCGCTCTTACAGGCGTTATGTATGTATTGGATGAGCCTTCTATAGGACTGCACCAGAGGGATAATCAACGCCTTATAGATTCTCTGCTTTATCTTAGAAATCTTGGCAACTCTGTTATTGTTGTAGAGCATGATGAGCAGACTCTTAATACTGCTGACTGGCTTGTAGATATTGGGCCTGGAGCTGGAGTTCATGGCGGAAACATTATGGCTTCGGGAACACCAAAACAGGTAATGGAAGTTCCTGATAGCATTACAGGACAGTATCTTGCTGGAAAAATCCGTATGCCTATTCCTGCGGAAAGACGTAAGGGAAATGGAAATGTTATAAAGCTTAATGGAGTTTCAGAGCATAACCTGAAAAATATATCTATTGAAATTCCTCTTGGAACATTTACATGTATAACTGGTGTTTCCGGTAGTGGAAAGTCTACTCTTTTGAATGATGTTTTTTATCCTGTAATAAGTAATGCTCTTATGAAGACTGAGTATCCTGCTGGAAAATACAAGAGCATAAGTGGCATAGAAAACATCGATAAAGTAATAAACATAGACCAAAGCCCTATAGGAAGGACTCCTAGAAGTAATCCTGTTACATATATTGGTGTGTTTGATAAAATTCGTGAGCTTTTTGCAAGCCTTCCAGATGCAAAAGCCCGTGGTTATAAGGCAGGTCGCTTTTCGTTTAATGTAAAGGGGGGACGTTGTGAAAACTGTGAGGGTGCAGGAACTATTACTATAGAAATGAACTTTCTTCCTGATGTCTTTATTCAGTGTGATGTGTGTCACGGAAAGCGCTTTAATCAGGAAACTCTTGATGTTTTGTACAAAGGCAAGTCTATTTCTGATGTTCTTAATATGACTGTAGAAGATGCCTGCGAGTTCTTTGAAGGTATTCCTCATATTGCACGAAAGATGGAAACTCTTAAGAGCGTTGGTTTGGGCTATTTGCAGCTTGGTCAGAATGCACTTACTTTAAGCGGCGGTGAAGCTCAGCGTGTAAAGCTTGCCTCAGAGCTTTCAAGACCGTCAACAGGAAAAACTCTGTACATATTGGATGAGCCGACTACGGGACTTCATTTTGTAGACATAAAACAGCTTATGGATGTTATTCAGAAGCTGGTTGACAAGGGAAATTCTGTTGTCATGATTGAACATAACCTTGACGTAATTTGTCAGGCTGATTATATAATAGACTTAGGACCAGAGGGTGGTGGAAATGGCGGAAGGATTATTGCGACAGGAACGCCTGAAGAAGTCGCAAAGGTCCAAGAAAGCTATACTGGTAAATATGTGGGGGAACTGCTTGAAAGAGAAAGGATAAGGAATCTTGCTTCGTAAGTTAAACAGGCTATGTCTGTTTATTTGCATTGTATCAATTTTCTCTCAATTTTGTCATGCACAGGAACCTGC
>CACXDK010000020.1 GCA_902766345.1 uncultured Spirochaetaceae bacterium
ACCCTCTGGTGCTCCAAGTAGGATTATTCCTCTTATTTTTCGTTCGGTGATTATATCATAAAAGTTTGATATTCTTGATTTTACATCATCAGGATATTTTATAGGGAGAATAATACCACCCTCGTCTGCTAGTCCGTATTTTTCTGTTAACTGACGGATTGCATCATTATAAAAACTGTCTATTGTAAAATCCTCTCCAAATAATATGCAGATAAGACCATCTTCTGGATTGTATTTTATTTCTTCAACAACTGGTTCTGGGGCAACTTCTTTTCCCGATCGTGTCAGAGTTTTGCTTTGCAGTTTTTCACATGAAGAAACTGATAAAATTATACAAAGAATTGATAATGTAATTGAAAAATTTATAAAATTTTTAATCATGACAATATTATAGTATATTCACTACCTTTTGCAAATAGTAAAAAAAAAGCACATCCGTCAGAAAACTTTCGGATGTGCTTTTTTTATAATCAGCCTACTGTTGCTGTGATGTATACATCTTTTGCTGTAGTGGTAACTACAGTTCCGTCTATTTTTGCTTTGCCAGAATCAAGTTTAAGGACTACATTACCAGTATTATTATTGTTTACTACTGTAATGTGATATGTTGTTCCTCTGAACTTTCTTGTGAACTCTGCATTCTTTACGTGTGCAGGCAGGCGTGGTTCTATGCGCAATCCGTCATAAGAAGGCTGCAAACCACAGATGTACTGAGACAGTGCAACAAAGTTCCAAGCTGCCGTTCCTGTAAGCCAGCTGTTCTTAGCTTCTCCGAAACGGCTTGCTGTTTTACCGGCAATCATCTGTGCATATACATAAGGCTCTGTGCGGTGAATGTCACTGATTTCCTCAAGATATGCAGGAGCAATCTTTGTATAGTGTACCCAAGCATCGTCAGGACGTCCTGTCTTGATTTCTCCAATGATAACCCATGGGTTATTGTGGCAGAAGATACCGCCATTTTCTTTGTATCCTGGTGGATATGAAGAAACTTCTCCAAGCTCTACGTGGTATTCGCTGTAAGGTGGATCTACAATTACAATGCCGTATTTTGAATCAAGGTATTTCTTTGTGCTGTCCAAAGCCTTTGCTGGATAGCCCTTATCTGCCCCAACTTGTGCCATTGTACCAAAGCCCTGTGTTTCAATAAAGATTTTTCCATCTTTACATTCTTTGCTTCCGATTTTGTTGCCAAAGTCGTCGTATGCACGTACATACCATTCTCCATCCCATCCTGCTGTACAGATGGCTTCTTCCATCTTTTTGCAGAGTGCTTCGGCTTTTTTTGCTTCTTCTTCTTCTCCCATAATGCGGCACATTGCAGCATAGTCTGGTGTTACGAATACAAACATCTGTGCAATCATTACAGATTCAGCATTCTTGCCTTCCTTGTTTGTACAAGTCTGGAAAGAATCATTTGGATTTGTAGAGAAGCAGTTAAGGTTAAGGCAGTCGTTCCAGTCAGCACGTCCGATGAGTGGAAGACCATGTGGACCCATGTGGTTTGGTATATAATTGTAAGAGCGCTTCAAGTGCTCAAACATAGTTGCCTTGTTTGTTTCTGAGTTATCAAATGGTACGTCTACTTTAAGGAAGTCTGTATCGCCTGTCTCGCGGATGTAGTTACCAACACCGAGTACAAGCCAAAGTGGATCGTCGTTAAAGTTAGAACCGATGTCTGCATTTCCACGCTTTGTTAAAGGCTGGAACTGGTGATATGCAGAACCGTCTTCAAACTGTGTTGCTGCTACATCGTAAAGACGCTCGCGGATTCTTGATTTTGGCATCTGGTGAGCTGCACCGAGCATGTCCTGCGATGTATCACGGAAACCGAGTCCGCGTCCAATACCGCTTTCAAAGTATGAAGCAGAACGTGCAAAGTTGTATGTGACAACACACTGATACTGATTCCATACGCTCATGCGGTCAAGCTTTTCATCGCCTGTCTTAATGACAAAGTGTGAAAGAGTTTCATCCCAGAATTCTTTTAATGTATCAAATGCAGCCTGTACTTTTGCAGGTGTATCAAACTTCTTCTGGAGTTCATAAGCTTTTTCTTTATTTATGATTCCGCTTGCTGTATTTGTGCGGAGTAAATCTTTTGGAGCTTTCTCTGCTGGAATAAATTTCTTGTCATTGTCATTTTCAATGTAGCCAAGTACGAAAATGTATGTTTTGCTGTCGCCTGGTTTGAGAGTACATTCAAGGCGATGGCTTGCAATAGGAGACCATCCGTCTGCTACAGAATTCTTGCTTTTTCCTGCAAGAATTGTGTCAGCTGTAGAAAGATCGTTATGAAGCCCCATGAAAGATTCTCTATCTGTATCAAAACCTGCAATAGGTTCGTTTACACTGTAGAATGTAAAGTGATTTCTTCTTTCGCGGTATTCTGTTTTGTGGTAGATGGCACTGCCTTCAATTTCAACTTCTCCAGTAGAGAAGTTTCTCTGGAAGTTCTGGCAGTCATCAGAAGCATTGTACAGACACCATTCTACAAAAGATGTTATAGAAATTGATTTTACATCATTACTGTTGTTCTTTACAGTAATCATTTCAACTTCACAGTTTTCTCCATTAGGTACCATGTAAAGTACATCTGCAGAAAGATTGTTTTTTGAAGATGAAATTTTTGTATAGCCAAAACCATGACGGCACTCATAGGAATCAAGCTTGGTTTTCATTGGCTTGTAGCCTGGATTCCAGATAGTATCGCCGTCTTTTATATACAGGTAACGTCCGTTTGTATCTAACGGAATGTCATTGTATCTGTAGCGGGTGAGTCGGCGGAGACGGGCATCTGTAAAGAATGCGTATCCTCCTGAAGTGTTAGAAATAAGTGAGAAGAATTTTTCATTTCCTAAATAGTTAATCCATGGATATGGTGTTAATGGGGTGGTTATGACGTATTCTCGGTTAGCATCGTCAAAGTGGCCGAATTTCATAGTTTCCTCCTGATTGGAATGTCCGCTTTATGTACGAAATCGTGTTTACGAAAACGTTGTAGTTGGTTTTATTCTAGCATGAAACCTTTTCACTGTAAAGCCGATTTTTATGCGTTTTTTTATTTTAGCAGATATTAGGATGTATTGTAAGATGTAAAAAATGTTCTTAAACTGTTGCATCCCCTTCGATGATTGAGACACAAACATCGTTGTGTTTGCGATACAGACACCGTTGTGTTTGCGATACAGACATCGCTATGATTGCGATACGAACATAGCTATGATTGCGATACAGACATCGCTATGATTACGGTTCAAACATCTCCATGATTTTCCGAAAGTACATAAAAAAAGCCTGAGCGTAAAACTCAGGCTTTCAGATATAAATCTTTGCTAGTCTATTTCAAATTCGAATGATGATCCGCCGCCCGCAGTAGCTCCAGAGTCTGTAATTTCTTCTTCTGCAAGTATAGGTGATGCTTCAAATGGAGACGTTGCTGCCCCTGCTTCCAATTCAACATCTGCCAAGGCAACAGTACTGCTTCCTAAATCCGTTAATTCTTCTCTTTCGCGTACTTTAGGATCTTTTGGAGTTCCAGTCTTTGGGTCAAGATGAATCTTTTCTCCTTTGTAAACAGGCATACCTCCTTCAGTACCACCTACGTTATATGTAGGGGTGAATACTGAAACTTTTACAGATGGAGTAATAAAATACTGTTCTCTTTTTGCTGGAGTGTTAAATGAAGCTCTTGTTCCGCCACTTGAAGCTGCAACAAGTCCTTCTGAAGTTTCAATTGTACCGTTTGCATAAACTGTAAACTCTGTTCCACGGACAGAAGCCGTTGATGCAGGTGAATGAACTTTAAAGTCATTCAAATTCTTTGCAGTTGAATTTACTTTAAATGTTGCCTTTCCTGAATCGATGTAGATAGATGTTTTTGTAACACTTTTGTTGGTACCATCTTGTGAAACATCTTTTTTAGCAAGCTGTTCAAGGGAAAGTCTTGTCAATGGCTGTAATGTACATACAGAACCTTCTATGTTCAGTGTTGCATTTGAGTTGAAGCCAGTACTTATAACTGTACCTTCTTCCACTACATCTCCTATTTTTGCATCTCTCCAGTTTTCATCACCTTTGCTCTGGGTCTGAACCTTCCCTGTGAGAGCCGTTATTTTTGCTGTAAGACCTGAACTTGCAGCAAACGCATAGCATCCTGTTACCAGTGTAAAAGCGGTAACTGTGATTAATTTTGTAATAAATCTCATAAAATTCCTCCGTTTTGGTTAGAATGCAAGAGCAACTTTAAGGGTTGCTCCACCGTTATCTCTTACTGAATCATTGCTGTAATATCTGAATTCAGACAATGTGATTGAGAAATCATTTGTACATTGCAATTTTGCTGCAGCATACCATTGCCATCCGTCATGATCATCTATAAAACGTTCCTTACAGAAGAATACAACATCAGTACCTACTGATGTGTAAAGACAAGGTAAAGGCTTTAATGCTACAGATGTTCCTATCTTCATAAGTCCTGAATATTCAGGAGCATCAAGTGCGTATGTTGCCGAAGAACTTGTAAATGCCAGGAAACGTGAGAATGGACCGTTTCCGTCGCCAGAAGCATATACTCCGCTAAGTGATATTGAGGCATTTTTAAATCCTGTATTATATGTAAATGACAACTGAGTCAAGTTTCCAAGATGATTGAATTTTTCTGTAAACATTGTAGTTGCAAGAGCATAAGATAGTTTTGGCGCAAGTGGACCTGAAAAACTGAGAGTTGCGTAGTAACGATTGTATTCAAGGGCTCTTTCATAGGCAGGACCTTTTGCTCCAAAGAAGCTTGAAATTTCAAAAGCTACCGTCTGATTTAAGAAGAGATATGGAAATGACATGACAAATGAT
>CACXDK010000021.1 GCA_902766345.1 uncultured Spirochaetaceae bacterium
AATGAAAAGATGCACCAGTTCAAAATTCTTGACCTAAGTTCTGTAACACTGGCAGTCCGCATTCCAAGTACTTTTACGGCTCACCTGGAAGAAGGCTTCATTCTTTATGATGCACAGGTTGTACTTGGAAAAAGAGTTATTTCTCTTAATCTTGTTACATATCTCTTAAAAGATACTCCTAACGGACAAGCAGTAATTTTCCTATATGAGTCGAATACATCGGCAGCAATAAAAACAGCAATAAAAAACTTTATTTCTGAATCGTTGCACAAGCAGCTGGTTTCTGCAATAAACAACGAAGCAGAAGATTCTACAGATTATCTTGCAATTGCAAAGCAGGATTTCATGACTTTGGAACTGGAATCTAGAAAAGACAATAAGAAATCTGAAAAAGCTGCTGCCAAAGACAAGGCAGAAGATAAAGAAGAAGCTGAAAACAAAGACGAACAAACAGAAGAAAATAAAGAAGAGCAGAAAGAAGTAGAAGAAATCGCTGAAGAGACTTCAGCAACAGAAGAAGCAAAAACTGATGCTGAGGGGGAAAATAAAGAAGCCCCTGCAGAAGAAGAGAAATCTGAAAAAGACGAGGAAACATCAGAACAAAATAAAACGGAATAATGAATACAAAGCGAAAACAGGATCAACAACAGACGCATTCTCTGACGCTAATTACAATATTGCAATCGCTGTATTTTTCCATCATGTTTACGTCTGCAAATGACCTTATTTCTTATGCAGCGGCATGTGCTTTCGGCTTTATGTTTTCCTTCATTCCTATTGTCATGATGATTTTAGTCATCCTTATTCGTTTTTTACATGCCAAGCCAGAAGCCGTTACTGCACTATTAAACTTAAACACGATTATTACAAACTTTATTAATCTAGATACACTCGTACAGTCTATTCATCAAATAAAAAAAATAACAAACTTTGAAATCATCCTTTCAATTACTATTGTATGGATGTCCAGAAGATTCTTTATATCTTTTGTAAAGAGCATGAAAAGGATATTCAAAAAGAACTACAGGGTTCAAAAAGGTATGACTTTCGTATTGATTGTTGCAGGAGAAGCTTCCGTTACAATATTGATGTCCATACTTCTGTTTATTTTTGCAACCTTCAGAACAATCATAAAGTTGCCAATCCTACATTCACTTGTTGAACACTACCCTTCTTTGATGGATTCCTTTACAAACATGATTGTTACGACATTTCCGTTAATGTTGCTGTTCTTTGCAGTACTGCTCTGCTACAAATTCGGAAGCCGAACAAATCCAAATCTTATTCAGTGCATTTTTCCAGCCCTTGCATGCATATTAACCTTCTGGGGCTTTAAGAAAATAATGAAGCTTTTTATCAATATAAACCGTTACAACTATGTTTACGGGGTATTGAGTAATGTTATTGTACTTCTTTTGGAAGTATACTTTTTCTTCCTGTTCTTTTTATTTTTTGCACAATATCTTTTTGTATCGCAGTTTTTTGAAATTCTTATTTTGAGTGAGCTGTATACATTGCCTTCACGTAATGACATTTCGCCAAAGGCAATTTTCAAAAGACTTATGTTTATCCGCCCTGATTATCTTTTGAACATACAGAATAAAGTCATTCACATTCCGAAAGGGCAATACATATATCAACGGGGAGACAACAGTACAGATTCTTACTATCTTGCAAAAGGAACTGTAAGGCTTGCTTATCCTAACACCCTTTTGTACATAAGCAGCGGAATGTTTTTTGGCGAAACGGCATGTATGCTGGAAGAAATTAGAAACGAGGATGCCATTGCAGAAACAGATGTTCAGCTGGTAAAAATCCCCGAAGAACTGTTCTTTTCTATATTAGAGCATAATCCGTCAGTTTCCAGCAAAGCCCTTTCGCAAATAAGTTCATACTTTTCTAAATTTTATGGACGAAATGATGAATATCCATTATAATTTGCAGATATTTTTTGAGGTGTTGCATATATGACCAAGTATATTTTTGTTACAGGTGGTGTTGTAAGCGGTTTGGGAAAAGGAATTGCTGCTGCTTCAATCGGGCTCATTTTGAAAAGCAAAGGCTTGACGGTTGTTAATCAGAAATTTGATCCATATCTTAACATTGACCCGGGTACAATGAATCCTATTCAGCACGGAGAAGTTTTTGTAACAGACGACGGAGCAGAAACAGACCTTGATCTTGGTCATTACGAGCGTTTTACTGATGCAACACTTGCACAGAGTAGCAACACAACAGCAGGACGTGTATATCTTGCCGTTTTGAACAGAGAGCGTGAAGGCGGATATCAGGGTGGCACTGTACAGGTAATTCCTAATGTTACAGAAGAAATCCTTACACGACTGCTCATTTCTACAAAAGAAACTAATGCCGATGTTATCATTACAGAAATAGGCGGCACTGTAGGAGACATAGAATCTCTTCCATTTATTGAAGCCATTAGGCAGATGAAGTACCGCGTAGGTGAAGAAAACTGCTGTTATATTCACCTGACATTAATTCCATATTTAAGCAAGGCTCATGAAATTAAAACAAAGCCAACACAGCATTCTGTAAAGGAACTTCAGGAACTTGGTATTCAGCCTAACATCCTTATGTTGCGTACAGAAGTTCCTTTGCCAGAAAGTACTCGCGAAAAACTTGCACAGTTCTGTAATGTAGACACAGACTGCGTAATACAAAACCTTAATGCAAAGTCAATTTACGAAGTTCCTCTTAATATGGAAAAAGAAGGTCTTGGAGATGCTGTCTGCAAGGCTTTGAGCATTGAAAACGTACCAAGCCAGCTTGATGACTGGAAAAAGATGGTAAATGTCTTTGAAAATCCAAAAAAGAATGTAAAGATTGCACTTGTAGGAAAATATGTACAGTTGCATGATGCATATCTTTCTGTTGTGGAAAGTCTGATTCATGGCGGCATTGCAAACGAAGCTTCTGTTGATATTGACTGGATTGACAGCGAAGACCTTATTAATGATGAAATTACAGCTGAAAAGCTTAAATCCGCAGATGGCATTATAGTACCAGGCGGATTCGGAAGCAGAGGCGTTGAGGGCATGATTCGTGCTGCAAAATATGCACGAGTAAACAAAGTTCCATATTTTGGCATTTGTCTTGGAATGC
>CACXDK010000022.1 GCA_902766345.1 uncultured Spirochaetaceae bacterium
AATTTTACACGTTCATCAGGAGTTTCTATACCGTGGTCAACAGAATTTCGTACACAGTGCATGATTGGATCAAGCAAATCATCAACAACTGTCTTATCAAGTTCTGTCTCTTCACCTTCAATAACAAGGTTAACTTTACGTCCCAAATCACGGCTCAAATCGCGTACAACACGAGGGAAACGATTGAAAATAGTTCCAATAGGAACCATTCGAATCTTCATGACGCCTTCCTGCAATTCACTTGCAATTCTACCCAAGTTCTGGGTTGAAGAACGGAGCTTGCTGGAAGTAAGCTTGAAGTCATTTTCAAACGAATCAAACCAAGTAGAAAGGCTTCCATATTCCTCAGAAAGCTTCTGACGGACTTCTTTTACAGGAACACCCTTCTGTACATCTTCAATATATTTTGGAACATCCTCGAAAAGATGATGCTGTTTTTCCTTAAAGCTGTTATTCAAAGTCTGCAACTGAACCTGAAGATCTGCAGTGTGAAGACCAATCTGGTTAAAGGCAGCTTTTGTAATAACAGTTTCACTAACCAGGTTCATCAATATGTCAACACGACGAGAGTCAACACGAAGGATTGAACCTGTCTGGCTTACCTTATGTGCCTGAGACTGCTGGGCAGCAGGTTTTTGAGCTTGAGAAGATTCAGTTTTCTGCTCTTCTACAACAGCAGCTGAAGTTTCTTCTGCTGCAGGAGCTGGTGCAGCTGCCACAACAGGGGCAGAAACAGGAGCCGGAGCTGGTTTTGGAGCCTCCGGTGCAGGAGTTACAGGAGCAGCCGCAGCTTTAGTAACAACTTCAGAAGCAGAAAGATCAAAACTACTTGCACCAGAAACTTCCCGTGCATCAGCAGCAAGAGTTACATCATCCAAGAATGCAGCATCTTCTATATCTTCCTGTTTTGCATCAGTTGCAATATAATATACTACCTGAGAATAGAATGTATCCTCATAAAGAGATTCAAAATCAGGAATAGTTTTAAGAACAGAGCTAATTCCTTTGAGTGCGGCAAATACCTGAATGCCACCAACACTATTCATAGGATTAGACTCATCAAACGTTACATTTACAGACCACAACTTCTGACCTTCTGGAGTTGCCTGCTTCAATTCTGAATAATCAGAATCTGAAAGAGGTGGAAGTGGAGGCATACCAGGTGCAGCTGGCTGAGGAGCTGGAGCTACAGGCTTTTTAGCAACAGGTGCTGCTGCCGGAGCTGGTGTAGAAGGAGCTGCAGCCGAAGGCTTTTTCTTAGCACCCTTAGCAGGAATATAAGACTGAATTTTCTCTACCAGTGGGGATACATTTTCCTGATATACGGAACCGTTTTTCCGTGCCTCAAGCATAGCCTTAATTGTATCAATTGATGTAAGCAAGACATCAACAATAGGTTCTGTTACAGAAGCCGTTCCGCCACGAAGAGCATCAAGCAAATCCTCTACATCATGACAAAATGTTGAAAGTTCGGTCATTTCAACAGTTGCGGAACCACCTTTTAATGTATGTGCCGCACGGAATATTTCATCAATAGAGTCATGATTGTTCGGATCATTTTCAATGACAAGAATATTGCTTTCGAGATTCTCTACCTGCTGTTCTGCTTCGGCAAAGAAGTCTTGAAGGAGTTCTTCGTTGTTAGGATCAAGATAATCACTCATACAATATATTTTAATCGGTTACAAATATAAGTCAAGATAAAAAAATAAAAACGCGTTATTTTTTTTTCAGATTTAAGGTGTTTTATGGTAAAATGGAAATACATCTAAAGATTAGGCCCAAATATGCCGATAAAAAGAGTTGGAGTGTTATATTTTTCCAAAGAGGAGGATGTTGATTTACATGAAAAAGTATCTTTCTTCTATTATCGTAACTTTGTTTTCATTCATTAGCATTTATGCAATAGAAACTCCATATTTTACAGGATATGCAGGACTTGCAGGCAATTTTACCTGTAATACTGAGTCTAAAGATTTCGATCCTGCCTTTTTTTCTGCTGGATATTTCGGTGGCCAAATAAACTTTTTGGATACTCTTATCTTCCGCAGCGAATTTTCCGTCAAAACTGGCGATATCCTTGCAGGAGACATGTTCAGATCTCCAAGAAATACATCTTCTATATTTAAAGTTCAGGAACTTTCCGGAACCTACAAGCTCAGTACCTCTGGGCTCACACACTATTTTTCTCTTTTTTACGGAGAATTCGAACCTATCGGATCCGAAATATTCTTGCAGCGTCAGTTCGGTGTTTCAGGAATTTCATCACCGTTTACAGAAAACTGGGATGGCTTAAACGGCTCTTCAATAAGCAATTTCTACGGAGGGGGATTTTCGTATGCTCTGCGTTTTGAACAGCCAATAGCAGTTGCTACATATCTGTACAAAGACTTCAATGAATATTATGACCAACATTCCGTCAATGTTGATTTACGCATTGCAGGAGCATTCCCAATGTTCATCTTTGATGTGTCTAGCGGTGTCGGTTTTTCTTCTGGCAGTACAGAAGGCACACTAGATGAATATGCACTTATAATAAGGGAAGCAAGTTTCCACGGAGGATTCAACTTCCTCATAGGCAATTCAGCCGAGCCAATTTCTGTATTGGCGCAGGGAGGCATTTCAAACCTCATATATGCTCCAAGAAAAAACAACCATAAAGATGATATGGAACAGGCAATGAATGAGCTCTACTTCCTGTTAGAACCAAGAGT
Source organism: uncultured Spirochaetaceae bacterium (assembly GCA_902766345.1). The sequence goes on from CACXDK010000022.1 coordinate 2,715, forward strand.
AAATCTAAGACAGCTTTCATTTGCATTAACCTTCTTTAATATCCCGTACAGCAAGCTGGAAAACAGCTCCTATGAATACATCCGCGATCCAATGGGAATTAACGCAAACATCTACACCAATTACTTCCATTTGGGAAGTTTGAACTATACAATGGGAATGCATGCTACACTGACATTAAGTGACAGGCCTATTAAAAAAGCCATTAATGATGGTGTATGGAAACGCAACTTCTACATAAGTCCATATACAAAAGTTCCACTCTTTGGAGGAGAATTATCTTCTTCACTCACCATAAACTGTACACAGCTATTCAAGTTTAATCACGACTGGTACAACAGTATGGATTACAGACTCGGTTTCCGCTCTCAATTCTAAAATAATAATAAACACAAAAAATAAACCCGACTGATAAAGTTTTTACTTACCAGTCGGGTTTTTATTTTCCGTTCAAACTAAAATCTAAGTTTACAACTTCAATCCTGCAAGACGTTTGCAGGCTTCCTCAACATCAGCTCTGTGACCAAAACAGCTGAAACGCAGATAGCTTTCGCCAGAAGGTCCAAAACCGCTTCCTGGAGTAGTAACAACATTACACTCATCAAGAATTTTATCAAAGATATCCCAGCTCTTCCATCCAGGGAAATATACCCACAAATATGGAGAATCGCCAGTATAATAAACCTTAACACCAGCACTTGCAAAATTGCTGCCAGTCAAAGCCTTCTGCATAAGCTTAGCATTTTCAAGATAATAATCAACAAGACCTGTTGTTTCTTTTATACCCTCATCATCAAGAGCTGCCAAACCACCCTGCTGGGCAATATTGCTAGCTCCATTAAAGAGAGTTGTCATAACACGGTTCCAGTCCTGCTTTACAGAAGTACCATCTGCAAACTTAAGATCAGAAGGAACCACAGACCATCCCAAACGGATTCCTGTAAATCCTGCAAGTTTAGAGAAGGAATTAATCTCTATTGCACATTTTCTTGCACCAGGAATTTCATAAATAGTACGAGGCAGACGTGAATCGCGTATAAAAGAATAATATGCAGAATCATAAATAATGATGCATCCATTCTTAAGAGCGTAGTTAACAAGTTCTGTAAGCTGCTCACGTGTGCTTGCAGCACCAGTAGGATTGTTAGGACTGCAAAAATAAATAAGAGTATCAGGCTTAATTACAGACAAATCTGGGAAAAAGTTATTTTCAGCAGTACAAGGCAAATAAGTTACGCCCTCGTATCCGCCGTCAGCACTAGCTTTACCAGCTGCACCTACAATAACGCTTCCGTCAACGTAAACAGGATAAGCAGGATCCTGAACAGCAATGCCTGCATTTCTGCCAAACAAAGTCTGAATTCTTGCAATATCACACTTTGCACCGTCAGAAATAAAAACCTCATCTTCCGTAGCCATGTCTTTATACAAAACATCAGCAATCTTCTTGCGGAGGGCAGATAATCCCTGCTCGTCTCCATAGCCAGAATAACCTTCTTTTGTAGTCAATTTCTGAACATAGTCAGACATAGCTTTTGCAATATGCGGAGTAATAGGCTCAGTTGTATTTCCAATGCCCAGACTTATTATTTTTGCGTCTGGATGGTTCTGCTGATAAGCCTTTCTTCTTTTAGCAACTTCAGGAAACAAATAGCCTGCTGTTAAATTTGCAAATCCTTCATTACGAGTTAACATATTCTACCTCTCATTTTTTATTTATGTTTAAGATTATACTCTTATCTTAAACCATCTTCAAGAGAATAGCCTATGCCTCTTGCTGTACGGATTCTTATTTTTGCTTTAAGCTCCTCCATCTTCTTACGGATGAAAGAAATATATACTTCAACATTATTATACTCAGCGTTACTGCCTTCTCCCCAAATCCTTTCAATAATGTTTTCTTTTCTAATTACTTTATGTGGAGTCTCAAAAAGAAGATCCAGAATCTGCAATTCCTTAAGGGACAACTTCAAAGCCTCTCCCTTAGAGTTCTGAAGCTCACAGTTGTTCTTATTTAAAATAAGATCACCAAAAATAACGGTATCCTCTCTTATTGCACCCTTTCTGCGAGTAATGGCTCGAACTCTTGCAAGCAAGACATCGTTACCAACAGGCTTTACAACATAGTCATCAGCACCGCTGTCCAGAGCATTTACAATACTGCGGGAATCATCTTTAGAAGATAATATCAGGATAGGAACCTGAATTTCATCATCTCGCAAAGCCTTAGTCATTGAGATGCTTTCGTTGTTCGAAGCAGAAATATCAATAATTATGGCATCATAAATATCTCCAGATGCATATTTTAACCCATCTTCGCTTGTAAAAACAGCATCCACTCCATAATGCTTTCTCTTGAAAATTTCCACGAGGGATTGTGACAGACGAACATCGTCTTCTACTAACAGTAATCTCATATTAAAAATATAAACTTTTTTTAAGAAAATGTCCAAAAGAAAGTATAATTATTACAAAAAATTATAAGGCTGTTATTTTTAACCTATCTTAAACAACTGATCAATATGATTTTGTCTTACAACCAGAACAGAACAATG
>CACXDK010000023.1 GCA_902766345.1 uncultured Spirochaetaceae bacterium
AAAAGAGTTTGATAGCTTTACACTGGGGTTACCAAATAATGAAGTAAAATATGGACTTTATGAAAATCTGGTGCCTCTTTATGCTGGCTACGAAGGAAGTTTGGCAGAAAAATGCGATTTATATCTTTGAGTTCAAGATGGACGGCTCTGCCCAAGATGCGATTGAGCAGATTAACAGCAAAGATTATGCGATTGCATACAAGGAAGACGGACGAAAAATTGTCAAGGTCGGCGTTAATTATTCAAGCTCAGAAAAGCAACTGACGGAATGGATTATTCAATAATTTGATTCAGATAGATAACAAAGAACTTTAAAATAGAATAACGCAAAATTGAATATTTTATAGGTTTGAGTAATAAAATGCTTTTCTATTACTCAAAATGAAATAATTCTTGATTTTGAGTAATAGAAATAGTGTAATTTTATTTCATGCAAGATAGTCCCAATTATAAAAGAAGCTTTTTTATAGAAACAACAAATTTCTTGTGCTGTAATATGCGGTATGGAAGGAAGATTTCTGCCAATTGGCATTCAAGATTTTGAAAAGAAAACTCGTTTTTATACTCTTGATTTTCCAAACAGGGAAATAGAAGATGGGTTTTTGAATGTTGTACTTAAAAAGTTTGTAATGTAAGTTCTAAAAAACTGTTTAAGGTTGGTGTGGTTTATTCTTCACAAGCCAAGGGAATGTTTGGTTGGAAAGTGATATCTTAATTCTTATCGTTTAAAATAAAAAAGCTCTGCTTTAATTGCAGAGCTTTTATCTTTCTTTGTTTGGGATGTTTATTTAAGCCATTGCGTGTTTTAGTTCCGGGGCGTACTTGCGGCTTACAAGAACTTCTTCACCGTTTGGCATTTTTGCATATAGACGGCTGTTTAGAGCCGTGCGTACTGATTGAATTTTATGCAGGTTTACAAGGTGTGATTTTGAAACTCTGATTATTCCCGCTGTACGTGAAATGGATTCTACTTGATACAGCCTCATCTTTACCTGATAAATTTCCTTGTCGGTGTAAGAGAACACCTGTTCTGAATCTGCTTCAAAATAAAGAATGTCTCCGAGAGGAAGCTGTATGTGGCTGTCGTGTTCGCCGATTACATCTATCTTGCTTACAGGGTTTTCTTGTTTTTGCTCTGTCGTGCGTTCTGCAAGTTCTTTAAGCTTTTTATTTAAACGGTCGGATTCTGCCTTTTCCATTTTGTACATGATAAAGTATGATGAAATATCGAAAAGCATTGTACAAAATCCTGTCGCAATAAGTCCTGTTCTTCCAAGAAAACTTCCTGCAAGCAGGTTTGCACTCCAGATAAATACTGCTTCAAGTACAATCAGTTCTACCAGCCTCTGTATTATTATCTGCGGAATGGTCATGTTTTCTTTTACATAGACTGGTATGCACGGAATCATGCAGATGATTCCGAACACAATTGGTATGAAAAAATATGTGTATGATATTGTGGCATTTCGTGCAAAAAGCGTTCCAATAACTGCAAACGAAAGCGTGCACTCTGTTTCTGCAACAAACAGATCTCTAAAAAAAGATTTAAGATTCATATTTGTTTTATGAAAAATTATACAATAACTCCTTTTGTAGACGGAATTTCACCGTTTCTACGGGAGTCAATTTCAACAGCGGCACGCATTGCTCTGGCTGCGGCTTTAAACAAGCCTTCCATTTTGTGATGGTCGCTTCTGCCTCTGATTGTGTCCAGGTGCAGATTGCATTTTGCTCCGTTTACAAAGCCCTGCCAGAAATCTTCAAAGCAGTCGGTCTGAAAACTTGACTGCATTCCTTCATGGCTCATTGAAACAAGAGGTATGTTTGTAAGCTGGGCATTACATACGCAGAAAGAACGGCCTCCGAAATCTACACTTGCCTGCAGAAGACTTTCATCCATTGGATAAATAAAAAAGCCGCTTCTGTAAATGCCAGCACAGTTTCCGAGTGCCTTTGCAAAGCACATGCCCAAAGTTATGCCTGTATCTTCTATTAAATGATGCTGATCTACTTCAAGGTCGCCTTTAAGCTCACCGCTCAAATCAAACATGCCGTGCTTGCAGAACGCATGGAGCAAATGATCAAAGAAGCCTATAGGATTCTTTACGTTACATTTTCCTGTTCCGTCTAGATTAAGTGTAAGCTTTATCTGTGTTTCTGCAGTATTGCGTTCGATTTCAGCGGTTCTTGCCATAAATGCCTCACATCATTACTTTTCTAAGTTCGTATTCAACAATGTCTGTTGCACCTAAAGACTGCAATTTAGGGAGCAGTGTTGGAACATCGCTTTTCTTTACGGCAATCTTTATTGCGTATCCGTTTCCTCCGAAAAGAGGGCTTACGGTTGGGCTTCTCATTGAAGGCAATCCCTTTACAAGAGCATCGAACTTATCCTGTGCTACGTTCATTTCAAGCATTACGCGAGAACGTGCATTGAGAACTGTCTGGAACAGCATTTTGAGTTCCATAATCTTCTGCTTCTTTTCAGGGTCTTTAAGAGCTTCCTTGCTTGCATACATTCTGGTAGAGGATTCCATCAGGGTGTCTACGATTTTAAGGTGGTTTGCATGCAGTGAAGAGCCTGTGCTTGTGTTGTCAATAAGAATCTGTGCGATTGATTCTTCATTGTCCTGTACAAAGCCTTCGCTGGTTCCCCAAGTACGGAAGATTGTTCCCTTTATCTTTTTGTCTTCAACCCACTTGCGACTCAATGCCTGATATTCTGTTGCTATTGTTACAGGCTTAGAAAGAATTTCGTCATAATTAAACGTGTCTGGAATTGCAGCTACAATGCGTACGCCGTCAAATCCAAGATCCATGATTTCCTCAACCTGATCCTGTACACCGTTTTCATAAACCCAGTCCTTGCCGGAAAAACCTATGTCTGCCTTATTTCCTGCAAGAAGGTTGGATACAATCTGAGGTTTTACAACCTGAAATGCCAAATCTTTCTGATTTGTAATTGGGAAATAGGTGCGGTCTGGCAGATAGATTGAAATGCCTACATCATCTAATAATTTATATACTGATTCGTATATTCTGCCTTTTGCCAGTAAAATCTTTAATTTTTCCATATAGAAACATTGTACAGAATATTTTATTAATCTTCAACAGGTTCTGTAATTACCTGGCTTGTGATTGTGAATTTCCTTGTATATTTAATTGAAATAGTGTACTCTAAAGGAATATTTATACATGGAGGCATATAATGGACGCATCAGAAGAAATCTTGAACTTGCTGCGCGACAATGCGAGACTTTCTGCAGAAGATATTTCTGCAATGACAAAAAAGACACCGGAAGAAGTAAACGCCATTATCCAGAAACTGGAAAATGATGGTGTTATCATGAAGTATGCCGCCATCATTAATCCGGAAAAGGATGCACTTGCAAAGGAAAAAGTTTGTGCTGAAATAGAAATTCAGGTTGCTCCTGAGCGCGAACACGGATTTGACGGTATTGCAGACAGGATTTACCGTTTTCCTCAGGTAAAGTCTCTTTATCTTATGAGTGGAGGCTATGATTTGAAGGTAATCATTGAAGGTGATTCTCTTCAGGAAGTGGCTTTGTTTGTTGCTCGCAAACTTTCTACTTTGGCTGGTGTGCGTTCTACAAAGACGCACTTTATTCTTAAAACTTATAAAGAGAACGATATTGTATATATAGAGCAGCGTTCAGACAGTAGAGAAGGAGTAACTGCATAATGAACACAAGGTCTGATAGGTTCAGTAAATCAATGGTGGAAACGCCACCAAGTGGAATCCGTAAATTTTTTGAAATGCTCATCGGTCACGATGATGTTATATCTCTTTCTGTTGGTGAGCCTGATTTTCCTACTCCATGGCTCATGAGGGAAGAAGCTTTTTATCATTTGGAACAGGGGCATACCAGTTATACAAGTAACTGGGGACTTTTGGAATTGCGTTCTGAAATTGCAAAATACATGGAACGCTACAATATGTACTATAATCCAAACAAGGAAATCTTGGTTACTGTCGGTGCAAGTGAAGGCGTTGATGCCGTTCTGCGTGCTGTTCTTAATCCTGATGATGAACTTATTGTTTGTGAGCCTTGTTATGTAAACTATGTTCCTCTGGCTCATCTGTGCGGGGCAAAGATTGTCCGTCTTGATACCAGCAAGAATGGTTTTTATCCTACGGCTGAACAGTTTAAGTCGCTTATTACTCCTAAAACTAAGGCTATAATGTTTTGTTCTCCAAGTAATCCTACTGGTACGATGATTCCTAAGGAGGAGCTTGAAAAGATTGCTGAGATTGCAAAGGAACATCAGATATGGTGTATTGCTGATGAAATTTACTGTGAGCTTGTTTATGATGATCACAAGCATGTTTCAATCGGCAGTTTCCCGGGAATGAAGGATTATACTATTATCTTGAACGGTTTTTCAAAATCTTTTGCAATGACTGGCTGGAGAATTGGTTATATTGCGGCTCCTGAAGATTTGATGGCTCAGATTGTAAAACTTCATCAGTACAATACTATCTGTGCACCTATTATGAGTCAGTATGCGGCTCTGGAAGGGCTCAAAAATGGATGGAGTGAAGTTGAGAAAATGCGTGTGAGCTATCAGCAGCGCCGCAACTTGATGTATAAGGCTTTTGTTGATATGGGGCTTTCTGTTCCTGAGCCTACGGGTGCGTTCTACATGTTCCCGGACATCAGCAGTACGGGGCTTAGTGCAGAAGAGTTTGCAACTGAGTTGTTCCAGAAGCACAATGTTGCGGTTGTTCCTGGAACAGCTTTTGGTTCTGCAGGTGAAGGTCACATCCGTTGCTGTTATGCTACTGCAATTGATAAAATTAAGACTGCTTTAGACCGGATTGCCCTTCTTGTTGAAGAGCACAGGCGTTAAGCAGTCCTTTTAAAGATTATTTGAATTTCTGCCGATACAGAATGATGGAAACTTTTCTTACATAAGGATTTGATATGGCGTTTACATATTTAATTGCTGGAATAATTGTTATCGCAATAGTAGCAGTTCTTCTTGTTATGATGGGAAGAAAACCTCCTTCTGTTTCGGGAGACCTTAATGGTGTTGGTAAACCGAGACACACAAAGTCGCAGAGTCAGATTATGAAAGAGGCCAGTCGGCGTCTCTCAAGAAATCCTGATGATCCGGCTGGCCTTATTCCGCTGGGGGATATTTATTATCAAAATCAGCTTTGGGACAAAGCTTTTCCTATTTATCAAAATCTTTCACGACTTTCTGCTATTTCGGATAAAATCGATAAGCTTCAAGTGAATGTTCGTGCTGGTGAAATTGCATTAAAGCTTAATGCAAATGAAGAAGCCATAAAATTTCTTACCCTTGCTTATGCTCAAGATTCTCAGGATGTTAATGTCAATAAGAATCTGGGTATTGCCTATTATAATCTTAATCAATTTGAAAAAGCCGTTCCTTGTTTTAAGAAGACCCTTATGATCGATCCTCTTACAGAAAAGGCTTTCAGTTATCTTGCAATGGCTCTTTATAAGCAGCATCATTACAGGGAAAGTATTACTTACTTTAAGAAAGCTATAACTGAAGATCCTGCTAACAAGGAGACTATGTTCTATTATGCTCAGGCTATGTCAGAAGACGGTCACGGCGATAAGGCTGTGCAGATTTTCTCTCATCTTAGGGCTGATACTGAATTTGGTCCAACGTCATGTCTGCATGCTGGTATTTACCATTCAAATCAGGGGAACAAAGATCTTGCAATTCAGGATTTCCTTATTGGCTTGAAGCATCAGAATATTGCTCCTGAGACAAAGATAGAAATTCAGTATAGATTGGCTTTGTGTTATTTGGATCAGAACAAGTTGCAGGATGGTCTTTCTGTTTTGCGACAGGTTCGTGCTCAAAATCAGAATTATAAGGATGTAAACGGTCTTTTGGCTCGCTATCAGGAGCTTGGTCAGAACCATAACTTACAGGTTTACCTTTCTGGTCCTGCAAGTGAATTTGTTGTTTTGTGCCGTAAGATTGTTACTGCATTCTATGAGCGTGGTAATGCAAAGATTGTGGATATTAAGGTTGCGGCTTCTTACGTTGATATAATTGCTGATATTGATACACCAAAATGGGAAGATACGGAATTGTTCCGCTTTTTCCGCACTACTGGTGTTACTGGTGAGATTTTCGTGCGTGAATTCCTTGATATGCTTAGAGATAAAAAAGCCGGACGAGGTACATGTTTTACTGCTGGTAGTTTTTCTGAAGAGGCAGCAAAGTATGTAGAAGGTCGTCCGTTAGACTTGGTTGAGCGTGCGGGGCTTACAAAACTTCTTAAAAAGATAAATTAGTGTTTTATTACTACAAGATTACGTTCATGGTCTTCAAGAAATGGTACTGTGAGCGTAATTTTCTTATAGGCAGGAATGAGAGACTGTACGGCTTGCATTTCTGCTTCAATCTTTTCTGACCGTGCTTTATATGCGGCTATAGTGCCGTCTTTCCTTAACATTGAATACAGAGTTTTTATTATTTTTTTATCAAATGGGTGAAATGCTCTGAATACTTCAATATCAAATGATGCTGGCGGTACGCTGTCCGCTTGTGTACAAAGTACGCTGGTATTAGTAAGTCCCATTTTTTTTATTGCAGATTCAAGGAAGACACATCGTTTTTCCATGCGTTCAACGAGTGTAAAGCGTACTTCTGGGAAAGCGACCGAAAGCGGTATTCCTGGGCATCCGCCGCCGCTACCTATGTCTCCAATTTGAACTGGAGATGATGTTTTAGCATACGAAGCGATGATTTCTTTTAGTGCAGGAACGGCTGCCAGGCTGTCTAATACGTGATTTATGGCAAGTTCATCGGCAGAATCTGCTTTCATCAGATTATATGTTTTGTTGAATTCTAGTACACATTCAATATAGGTTTCGAGCATTCCATACTGTTCTGATGACAAGGCTAGTGCAAGCTTTTCTGCTCCTTCGTGCAGTTTTTTTATCATCTGCGTTATTCTCCAAGATCTACAAGAAGTTCAAGTTTCCAGTTAGGATCGGAAGTACGCATTGATACAAAATTACCAGTACGGTTTGCTTCCATGTTTTTACGCTGTGAAAGCTGGTAAAGGAAAGAATTTGGATTTTCAATGTCCTGTGTTACTGCCGTAGCTGATGAGTAATTTGCACAGTCTGAAGAATCAGGCTTTGCTTTGAACAGAATGTGAAATGTTTCATTCATCATTCTGCCGTTGGCATTATAGCGGCGGTCTCCTGTTACGAGGAAGGTTCCGTCTTTCTGTACGTCGGAAATGTAAACTGTACGGCATGTGCGTAATACGTCATAACCGTTTACAGTGAAGCGTAAAAGTGTTGACTTTGTATGTGATGCATTGTCTGTAGATGATGTATGTGTAACATTGTCTGCTTTAGCCTTTACGGATGTGTCTTGTACGGCTGCGGTTGATGATGAGGAGGCAGTGTTATCGCCTTTAATTTCTTCAAGGCGGTTGAGTACTTTTTTCAAAAGTCTGTTTGTTTCATCAGCAGAGTTTGTTTTGTATGAATTGTCGTAAGAATAGGAGCGTTCATCAAAAATAGATCCGAGCTGTCCCAAAAGACCTTTCTGGCTTAAAAGTGAAAGATCACTTGCAGAAATTGAAGTGAGCGTGTTTTCGGCTTCTTCTGCTTCGGTTGCAGCGATAGATGATGCTGCTGATGTGGATGCGGAAGAAGATGATTTTGACGGATTGTTATTGGATGGGCCTGTATATACGGAATTTGAATTGTTTCCAGGTACATAAAAACCGTTACCTATTGTAGGAGCTGATACTGTTGGCATTGACATGTCAAACATTGAAGACTGTGCAAGAGCACAAACATTTAGGAATAACGCAATAATTGCACCTGAAATAAATTTACATACTTGCAAGACTTTCCTCCACAAATTCCAGACGGTGTGTCAGTTCATTGATTGTTTTCGTAAGACGTTCTCGTTCTTTTTCAAGTTTTGCCTTAGGATCAACTTCCTGAGCTTTCTTTTTCATCATGGCTACAACTCCGACAGGACTTTTCCCAGCCTTAATTGCATCCTGAACCTTTGCCCTTTCATCTGATTTTTTTACAGATGCTACAAGTTTCATGTTGTCAAAACCCATAGCTGCATCAGAATCGGGGAGTACACTTATTTTTTGTACTGATCGAGCTGTGCTGCGTGGAAGTTGCAAAACTCTATCGACATAATCTTCATAACGGATATTTGCCTGTTCACAGAGTGTTTGTGCTTTCACAAGAGCCCGTCCGAATTCAATCATTAAATGACCGTTTGGTTCTATGTATTTTTCACGGATTTCCTTGGTAAGAGCTTCAAGCTCTGGGGAATCTGCTATATCTATTTTATAATATCCCTTTTCCTCTGCTACTTCAAGCAAAGATTCAAATTTGGCCCAAAAATACTTATTGTGACTACGCATTTCATGTGGTGGTTCTTTACCTCCATTTTCTTGAATGCGCTCTTCATTTATAAGATGATGAACATATTCATGTACTGCTGTATATACTAGCTGATTATCTGTCTTGAAATTTTTGTTGTGCAGGATTATTTCACGTGTGTCTGGCTTATAAAGTCCGTTTACACGCTTGCTTTCTTTTCCTGATTGTACTACACTGAATTCCAATGAACATTCTTGAATGTCCAGCAGCATATCCTTTATTTTTTCATTTTCCATAAAATCACCTCGTTAAAGAACGCCCATTGCACTGAGTACTATGCTGGCGCATACTGTTGATGCTGTTTCGGTTCTAAGTATTCGGCTACCCATGCCAAGAAGTGTGAAGCCGTGTTCTGAAAGACAATTTCGTTCTTTGTCTGTCCATCCGCGTTCACTGCCGATTGCAGCTATATATATAGACGGTTTTTTCTGTGCGTTATTTACAAGAAATTGGGTAAGCGATTGCTCAGGTTTTACATTGTCTAGACCCATGCACAGTTTTGATTTCGTTTGGAGCATTGCATCGTTTTCAAGGAAATTAATACATTCCAGCAGAGAATTATGTTTTACAAGCTGAGGAATATGTGTGCTTGCAGCCTGTACTGTACCATCTAACAGCATTTTTATTCCTGCCTCTGTTTTTGCCAGGTCAGATTTTAGATATGATTTTTCACCGAGTTCTGTTCCTACTAGATGTATTTGGCAAACGCCAAGTCCTGCCATGTCGCGAAGAAGTCTTTTAAGCTGGATTGGACGCGGAAATCCAATAATCATTATTAAAGGGTAGAGAGGTTTTCCATCTCTTTCTGGAGTGAAGGAAAAATGAATAAAACTGCCTTCCTTTTTGTGTTCTATTGATGTAATGAGGGCAGATCCTGCTTGTCCGTTTATGACTCCGGCATGAAAAGAGTCTCCTTCTTTTTTGTGAAGGATTTTTATTAAGTGAGATGCCCGTTCATCATTCATTGAAAGCGGGTGGTTTATTTCTTCCTGCGAAAAAAGACAAATGTTCATTTTGCTGTTTCTGAATTCTGATGAGTATTCTGCATGGCAAGAATAGCATTTGCAGACTGAACAAGTTCTTCTCTGGTCATGTCTTCTCCATTTTTTAACATGGAAACAGGAACTCCATAGGCTTTTTCAAGAGATTCATCTGTCATGATTTCTTCTGGGGTTCCATAATCCATGTCTCGATTAGGATAGAACAGAATTACGTTCTGTGCATATTTACGCGTTAAGTCTAATTCATGCATAGAAATAAAAAATGCTGTCTTTGTTTTTTCTGCATACTCCTTAAGGTATGCCAGAGAGTTTTCTTTTTGTTGTTGTTCCATGGCAAACATTGGTTCATCCATAAATATGCTTGCACTACCGTATAAAAG
>CACXDK010000024.1 GCA_902766345.1 uncultured Spirochaetaceae bacterium
CATGCGATCAGCCTTCTTATAATAGTTTCTGAAAGGCTTCTCTAAAACACCATATATAAATTTTGCCTTCTGCTTTTCGCGAAGCTGAAGTCCGTACTCACTTACCTTCCTGCTGGAACGGATGAGCTGTCTTGTTGATTTCTTGCTGTATCCTAAAAATGCAGGCTCAAGTCCGAGAGATCTGCATCTCTTAAGAACAGGTACTCTATTAACTGCCATATGCTTACACTCTCCTTCTCTTCGGCGGGCGGCATCCATTGTGCGGCACCGGTGTTACATCTTTGATACTTGTGATCTGAAGTCCTGCTGCGGACAGAGCGCGGATAGCCGCTTCCCTTCCTGATCCAGGTCCCTTGACCATTACATCCACTGACTTCAGTCCATGAACGAGAGCTGCCTTGGTAGCTGTCTCTGCTGCCACCTGGGCTGCATAGGGAGTAGATTTCCTTGAACCTCTAAAACCAAGACCGCCGGCACTAGCCCATGAAAGAGCATTTCCCTGTGCATCTGTCAGAGTAACGATAGTGTTGTTGAAAGATGACTGAATATGTGCCTGTCCGTGTTCAACGTTTTTCTTAACGCGCTTTTTTGTAACCTTTTTCGCGCTAGCCTGCTGTTTAGCCATATTAAAACTAACCTACTTTCTCTAATCTTGTTAATAAGTAACTACGCCGATAAGAGAATTACTTCTTCTTATTTGCTACTGTTCTTCTTGGACCCTTGCATGTTCTTGCATTGGTCTTTGTCTTCTGTCCACGACATGGAAGTGACTTTCTGTGACGAACGCCTCTGTAGCAACCGATTTCTGTCAGTCTCTTGATGTCCATTGCAATCTGTCTACGAAGATCACCTTCGATAGTCTGTGTTCTGTCAATAACATCACGAAGCTTTGCTACTTCTTCCTCTGTAAGGTCTCTTACACGTGTGTCAGGATTAATTCCTGCCTCAGCCAGAATTCTTGTTGAGCTTGCTCTACCTATACCATAAATATATGTAAGACCGATCTCAACACGCTTTTCTCTTGGTAAATCAACACCAGCGATACGAGCCATAGTGAGTATGAACCTCCTTCTTTCTACATATAGTACGCAAAAATATTATCCCTGAACCTGCTTATGCTTTGGGTTCTCGCAGATAATTCTGATCTTGCCTTTTCTTTTGATAACCTTGCACTTTTCGCACATAGGCTTAACTGAAGATCTTACCTTCATTGTCTTCCTCCAATCTCATTTAAAAAACTGCACACGAGGATACGGTTCTCCGAAAAGAGCCGAATTTAATACTAACATATTCAGTGTTTTACTGCAAGCAATTTTAATAAAATTTAATGAATTACTTGTCTCTCCAGATGATTCTTCCTTTTGAAAGATCGTAAGGTGACATCTCAAGTGTAACTTTGTCACCTGGAAGAATTCTGATAAAGTTCATTCTAAGTTTTCCACTGATATGAGCAAGCACCTGATGACCATTTTCCAATTCAACCTGGAACATGGCATTGGGAAGCTTTTCTACTACTCTGCCTTCAATTTCGATTACATCTGCTTTTGACATTAAGTCCTCCATGTCAGTTGCAGGAGCTGCATTGCAACTCCTGCCAAGCAATTACTTTAATATCTCTTCGATTGCTTTGAATACTTCGTCCGGAGCAATTGTACCATCAACCTCTTTAAGCACGCCCTTCTTATTATAATAATCGATGAGCGGCTGTGTCTGATCGTGATATACACTCAGACGATTTTTAACAGTTTCTGGCTTATCGTCATCTCTGAGAACGAGTTCGCTGCCACACTTGTCGCAGATTCCCTCTTTCTTAGGTTTAAGAGTAACAATATGATATGTTGCACCGCACTTGAGACAAGCACGTCTGCCAGACATTCTTCCTATGATGTTGTCATCAGGCACTTCCACATTTATTGCATAATCAACGCTTGTGCCAAGCTTTGTCAGCTCAGAATCAAGTACCTCTGCCTGAGGAATCGTACGTGGGAATCCGTCAAGAACATATCCGTTCTTGCAATCATCCTGTGCAACTCTGTCCAGCAGAATTTTAACTGTCAGCTCATCAGGAACAAGCTGGCCCTGATCCATATACTTTTTTGCTTCTTTGCCAAGTTCAGTTCCATTCTTTATGTTCGCGCGGAAAATATCTCCCGTTGAAACATGTGGAATACCAAATTTTTCAGCAATTCTGGAAGCCTGAGTTCCTTTACCAGCTCCAGGTGCTCCAAGCATAATGATCTTCATTAATTTAATCCTCCAACATTGAATATTTCTTATCCAAGGAATCCTTTGTAACTTCTTACGAGCATTCTTGACTCAATCTGATTCAATGTTTCAAGGATAACTCCTACGATGATGATAAGTGAAGTTCCACCGAATGAAACATCTGCACCGAATACACCGTTGAAGAAAATCGGAATTACAGCAACGATGACAAGTCCTACTGCTCCGATAAATATTACATAATTCAATATATTTGTCAGATACTCATTGGTAGGCTTACCCGGACGAATACCAGGAATAAAGCCACCCTGCTTCTTCAGATTATCTGAAACCTCCAGTGGATTGAAAGTAATAGATGTATAGAAGTAAGCAAAGAAAATAACCAGGACAATATATACGAGAAGTCCTATTGTATATACCGGCTTTGATGGATCACACCAGTTACCGGAATTCAACATACGAAGGACCATTCCTCCCAATGAATCACCGCCATTAATACCAAAAAGCTGACAAATGACAATCGGGAACTGCATCAATGATGATGCAAAGATGATAGGAATAACTCCACCTGTATTAACCTTAAGCGGGATATTAGTAGAATTACCGCCGATCATTTTTCTTCCGGCAACTTTTTTCGCATACTGTACCGGAATTCGTCTTTCTGCTCCATTAAGAACTAGAGTAAGAACAACTGTTGCAAGAATAATAGCTATTATTACAACTGCAGCTACGACGCCCATAAGTGCTTTGCCTGAATCAAAGTTGCTCTTTACAAACATGTTGAAAAGGCTCCAAAGATCTGAAGGCATTCTGGAAATAATATTAACTACCAATACGATTGATATACCATTTCCTACACCATTTTCCGTAATCTGCTCACCTATCCACATTAATAATGCAGAACCAGCAGTAAGTCCAGTCACAATCATGAAACCTGTAAGCCATGGATTCATAGTACCATCGAAAATTCCCTGATTGTAAAATCCAATAGCCATTGCAGCAGATTCAATCAGCGCAAGTCCTACTGTTACATAACGCGTGATGGAGACGAGAACCTTTCGGCCCTCCTCACCATCACGCTGTTTTTCTTCCAAATATGGAATCGCTATAGTAAGTAGCTCTATGATGATAGATGATGTAATGTACGGCGTGATGTTCAAAGCAAAAATAGACATGTTCTCAAATGAACCGCCTGTAAATGCATTAAAGAATGTGAATGTATCTCCTGTCAGATTTGAAAACCACTGAGAAAAATACTCACTGTTCACACCCGGAATCGGGAGCTGACATCCAACTCTTATAAAAATAAGCATTACAAACGTAAAGAATATTCTGTCTCTAACGTCCTTTATCTTGAAAGCATTACGAACCGACTGAAACATCAGATCACCTCAGCTTTCCCACCTACAGCTTCAATTTTCTCCTTAGCAGATGCTGAAAAAGCATTTACCTGAACAGTAAGCTTCTTTGTAAGCTCGCCGTTACCAAGGATCTTAACGCCATCATTTACTTTCTTGATGACACCCTTCTCAAGAAGATTCTCAACTGTTACAGTTTCTCCATCCTCGTAGAAATACTCAAGTGTGCTAAGATTGATAGCAACGATCTCTTTTGAGTTAGGATCTGTGAATCCTCTCTTAGGAAGTCTTCTGTACAGTGGCATCTGACCACCTTCGAATCCAAGACGAGGAGCGCCTGAACGAGCCTTCTGACCCTTGTGGCCATATCCAGCTGTCTTTCCGTTTCCTGAAGCATGACCACGGCCTTTTCTGAAGTTAGCTGTGTGCTTGTTGCCAGGAGCTGGTCTTAAATTATTTAATTCCATCTCTACACCTCCTATAATTAGATTTCTTCAACCTTTACAAGGTGGCGAACAGCATTAACCATGCCACGAACAGCATCGTTATCAGGCAGCTCAACCGAATTGTAAGTCTTGTGCAGTCCGAGTGCTTCTACAGTCTTTCTGTGCTTCGGGATTGCACCGATTGTTGATTTAACTAATGTAACTTTTAATTTCTTATCAGCCATTGTAACCTCCATCTCGTAAGAACTTAGCTCAGTACTTCTTCAACGGACTTACCACGGTTAGCTGCAACTTCTTCAGGAGTCTTAAGCTGTGATAAAGCGTCGATAGTTGCAAGAACTACGTTCTGCTTGTTGTTTGAACCAAGTGACTTAGTACGGATGTTTCTGATACCTGCTACTTCGCAAACGATACGTGCTGGACCGCCAGCGATGATACCAGTACCTTCCGGAGCCTTCTTAAGAAGGATGGAAGCTCCACCGAACTTGCCGATGAAATCATGAGAAATTGATCCGTTCTTATCAAGTGTTACGCTGATAAGCTTCTTAGATGCATCTTCTCTTCCCTTACGGATTGCTTC
>CACXDK010000025.1 GCA_902766345.1 uncultured Spirochaetaceae bacterium
CAAGCATTCCGATCTCTTTTATTTCTGCAGCAAGGAAATCGTATCCCTGAACACCGCGCTGAGTAGCTTCTATGACAGTACTAATAGTAGCCTGAATGCGGCTCAACTGTTCACCAATAGTCTTTGACTGTGAAGTTGAAGTTTCTGAAAGCTTTCGGATTTCATCAGCAACAACGGCAAATCCCTTTCCTGCTTCGCCTGCGTGAGCGGCTTCTATTGCAGCATTCATAGCAAGAAGGTTCGTCTGACTTGCAATATTTTCAATAACGGTATTTGCCTCACTCAAAAGATTTGACTGAGTTTCAATCTCACCAATTTTTAGCTGTAGCTCATTTTGAGTCTGAGCACCGTTTTCAGCATCCTTTGAAAGAGTCGTGAAAGACTGTGCCATTTTATCAACAGAATGATTTACTTCATTTATGTTTGCAATCATCTGCTCAACGGCTCCAGAAGCTCCATGCACAGACTGAGCCTGAGAATCAACAAGGCTTTCAAGGGAACGGATATTATCAAGAACAGAATTAACGCTTCGGGAAGTCTGATCTACACCATCATTCTGCTTGTTAAGGTTTACTGCCATTCCGTCAATGCTTGAAAGCACCTGCTTAATTGCGTTCTGAGTATCGGCAGTACCGTTTTTAAGAGACTCTCCTACTTGTGTCAGAGATACACGGGAACTCTTAAGGCTTTCTACAATGCCCTTAAGCCGTTCAGAGAATGTATTGAATCCATTTGCAAGCATTGAAGCTTCTTTTGTAAAGAAGTCAGGATATGTCTTGGAATAGTCTCCCCTGGCAATTGCATCACAACCGTCTGCAATAATCATAAAGCATTTTGAGACCCTTGTTGAAAGAATTACATCTATAAAGACCATTATCAAGATGATGAACATCAATCCTGCAAATACATAGACAATAAGACTCTTATATGCCGATGAAAAGTCAGAGACTGGGCCTTCAGCAACAATAAACCACTCTGTTCCAGTTACAGGGTGAATGCCATAAAAAGATTTGCCTTCTACAAAGGCTTTTGCAGAACCGTCTAGATACGAACTCTTTGAATAAGAAGTAAAGGATGCATCATCAAAATAATTCTTTTCCATAATTGCAGAAGAATTTTCATTTGTAAGGTACAAACCGTCTTGTGTAATTATGTTTATTTGGCTGTTTTCAGAAAGATGGATATTGCGGACTGTATCGGAAAGAGAATCCAGAACAATATCAAAGGCTGAAACTCCAATAAGTTTTCCATCAGTATCAAGTACTCTGTAACTTATGGTTACAATGATTTTACCAGTATTAACATCAAGGAAAGGTTCTGTATAGCATATCTTGTTGCGGTTGTTGACAGCATTCTTGTGCCAGAGTCTTGACTGCATGTCAAAATCCGAAGAAGCCTCCCAGCCTGAATGAGAAATAAGAGTACCTCCATCCCAAATCTGCTCAGCAGTTGCATAATACAAGAGTGTATCGGAAGGCAAATCCTTTCCCACATTCTGTATTACAGATTTTATCTGGGCACGGTTTTCAAGCATCGGAATGACAGAAGACAGGTTTTCAACAATTCCATTATATCTGTCCAAAACATCAGAAATCTTTCCATCAAGAGTTTCCATAGTCTGGTTAACAGAATTTACAGTTGACTTTTTTATGATTTGATTCATTACGAGCATATAAGAAATGCTCAAAAATAGAGTGACTATCAGCATTGAGCCAACGGTTCCAATTAAAAGCTCCCTTCTAAGCGACATGTGAGCCTTGTTTTTCACTATTAGCCTCCATCAAGAATGGTAAGTTTCTGCGGCAGAAAGCTGCAAGATGAGATCTATTTTAAAATAATGATAAAAAAAACATGATTTCTTAATTATAACATAAATAGTGATTTTTGCAAGGAAAATAAAAACTAAAAAAAAGAAGCTCCTGATAGTTTTATCAGAAGCTTCTTTTTTATTTTAGACAAATAACTTTTATCTTGTCAAAAGGTCGTTAACAGCTTTTACAAAGTCTGTAGGATCTTTTATTTCAGCACCGCTTACAAGCAATGCCTGATCCAGAAGAACTTCACTAACCTGCTTTACAAAATCATCAGCTACAGGACCTTCGAGCTTCTTTACAAGAGCATGATCGCCATTGATTTCAAGAATAGGCTTTACAAGATCACCGTTTCCCTGTCCCATTGCCCTCATCATGCGCTCCATCTGAATAGAAGGATCATTCTCGTCAATAACAATACAGCAAGGGCTGTCTGAAAGACGCTTACTCAAAACAACGTCCTTTACACGCTCACCCAAAGCCTTCTTTATTTTTTCCTGAACAGGCTTAAATGCCTCCTCCTTCTTTTTTGCCTCGTCCTTATCTACGCCAAGTTCTTCATCGCTTCCAGCACGGTTAACAGCCTTAAGCTCAAAGTCCTTGTACTTACCGTAACCAGGAATAACAATATCATCAATATCATCTGGCATAATCAGAACTTCAAAGTTCTTCTTTTTGTATGCTTCAAGGAGAGGAGAAGCACGAAGATTCTTTTCATCAGAACCAGTAATATAATAAATTGCCTTCTGACCGCTCTGCATTCTCTGAACATAGTCAGCAAAACTTGTCCAGTTATCATCACCTGTACCGCTTGCATCAGTACTCTTAAAGCGTACAATCTCTGCAATTTCATCACGGTTTGCATAGTCAGAATACAGACCTTCCTTCATAGGCCGGTTGTAAGACTTTACAAATTTGTTCCACTTTTCAATTGTAGCCTTTTCTTCGTCAGTAGGCTTTTCGCTCTTTCTTGCCTTGTCAGCATCCTGTCCAACCTTCTTGAATTCTGCAAGAAGCTTTTTAACAGACTGAGTTTTAATTGTATCAAGAATGCGGTTCTGCTGCAAAATCTCACGGCTTACGTTAAGAGGCAAATCTTCAGAGTCTATTACACCGCGTACAAAACGCAAGTATGATGGCAAAAGTTCCCTGTCATCATCTGTGATGAAAACTCTCTTTACATAAAGCTTTAATCCGCTCTTGTAATCTGCATTGTACATGTCAAAAGGAGCAACCTGTGGAACATAGAACAAAGTTGTATATTCAATAGTTCCCTCTGCATGAGTATGAAGATGAAGAAGAGGATCTGTTCCATCATGAGAGAAGGTCTTGTAGAATTCATTGTAATCTTCTTTCTTCAACTCACTCTTGCTCTTACGCCACAAAGCACTTGCACTGTTAATCTGCTCTGTCTTGTTTTCAGAACCGTCAGCCTTACCTTCCTTGTCATACTTTGTCTGTGTGTAATGCAGGTAAATAGGGAATGCAATGTGGTTAGAATATTTCTTAATAAGATCATCAATCTTCCAGCGGCTTGCATAATCCTTGCTGTCGTCATTCAAATGAATTTCAATTGCAGAACCTGTCTTGTCAGCTTTGTCAAAGCCGTACTGAGTGTAAGCAGCCTTGCCTGAATCAAGTTCTTCTATTTCATAAGAGTTTGTACCGTCAGAAGTCCAGTGCCATACCTTTCCGTCACCGCCAGCCTTGCGTGTATATACGTCAATTCTAGAAGCAGCCATAAATGCACTGTAAAATCCAACACCAAACTGACCGATTAAATCTGAATTATTTGAACCGCTCTGAGAAAGCTTTTCAATAAAAGCCTTTGTTCCAGAACGTGCAATTGTACCCAGGTTGTCGGTAAGATCTTTTTCATCCATACCGATACCGTTATCCTGAACGGTCAAAACATTTTTAGAATCATCAAAAGTAATGTCAATGCGAGGGTCAAAAACGATATTCTTGTAGGCATCTTCTGACACAGTAAGATATTTTAGCTTGTCCAAAGCATCGGAAGCATTTGAGACGATTTCCCTAAGGAAAATGTCTTTATTTGAATACATTGAATGAATAATTAATTTAAGAAGCTGGTTAACTTCTGTTTGAAACTGATATGTTGCCATTTTTTCGCAATTCTCCTTTAATTGTTCTTTTGAAAATATACTGAATTTTATAGCTTTACGGCAAATTTTTATTGCTTTTATGGCCTATGAATTTTTAGAAGTTTCCTTAATAAACAAAACTTTTATATGTTGCAGA
>CACXDK010000026.1 GCA_902766345.1 uncultured Spirochaetaceae bacterium
TCTGCGACTTTTTCTACGTCAACTGTACCGGCAATGTTAGTACCACAGTGACATACGAAAACACCAATTCTTTCCATCTGTCACTCCTTACTTACGGTACTTTCTGAATGCACTTACAATAGCCTGCTGTGGCAGTTCTGCATCGAGCTTTGAAGCTTCTGCTACTGCTTCTGGTGTAAGGTGCTGAGGGCCTCTTTTGCGCTCTACAACCATTCTTACAGCTTCTATGAGCTTTGCTGGTTCAACCTGACGCGGACAGCGTTCAAGACAGGCAAAGCATGAAAGACAGGCGTAGATGGACTTAGACTGGAGAAGTGGTTCCAATTCTCCGTTTTCAACCATCTGTACAAACTGATGCGGATGATATTCCATTGTATCGTAGTTAGGACATGTGCCCGAACACTTACCGCATACCATGCATTTCTTAGGATTAACGCCACTAATGGAAAGAATCTCGTTCTTTATTTCTTCACATTCACTCTTAAGCATTCTGTGCCTCCTGAGCAGCTGAATCTTTTACTCCAAGTGCCTCTGCAAGAAGCTCTGTAAAGTAAATGACATCAAGCTTACTGTCTCCCTTGTTCTTTATAAGGTTATAGCGGCACAAAGGACAGCTTGTTACAAGAAATTCTGCACCAAAATCTTCTGCATTAGAAAGAATGGCGTCTGTTCTTTTCTTTGGAATGGAAGGATCTTCAAATGCTGCATAAGCACCACAGCATTCATTTCTCTGAGCATAAATTACAGGAGTTCCACCGATTGCCTTGATGAAATCTTCAATAATCTGAGGATTTTCAGGATCGTCAAACTGAAGAACCTTGCCTGGGCGCAAAAGAAGACAGCCGTAATAAGCACCAATCTTCTTTCCTGTAAAAGGTTTCTTAACAGCCTTTTTTACATTGTCCCAGCCTATTACATCACGGAGAACTTCAAGAAAGTGAATTACTTTTGTTTCGCCGTGATACTCAATGTCATCGTGTTTAAGGTAATTGTTTACCTTTAAAATGACATTTTCATCATTCTGCATGTCATTATTAACCTGTTTCAAAACATTGTAACAGGCAGAGCAGAGTGTAACTAAATCGCGACCTGAGGATTTTGCATCCGCAAGGGCACGTACAGACGAAAGCTTTGTTGCAATCTCGTCTTTTGCAAGAGGGTAAGTGCCTCCGCAGCATTGCCAGTCAGGAATTTCCTCAAGTTTAAAGCCCAATGCCTCCGCAGATGCTCTTGCGTAAGCGTCAAGGTCTTTTGCCTTGTTCTTAAGCGTACATCCAGGGAAGTATGAGTAGGTGATGTTACTATCCATCTTATACATCCTCTTATGTAATACTTGTGCATCACGAATAGGACATAATACACAACCACAAAATTTACTTTTTTTGCATGCAGAATGCCGTCATTCTCCTAAAACGGCATACTGCATTCTCCTTTTTATTTCTTAACGCCAGCCATTTCTTCCGGATGGAATACTTCATCAAACTTTTCTGGTGTCAGGAAGCCGAGCTGAACACAGGCATCCTTAAGGGAAATGTTTTTCTCGTAAGCCAGATGAGAAGTTTTTGCAGCATTTTCATAGCCGATGTATGGATTAAGTGCTGTTACAAGCATAAGAGAATTGTACAGATTGAAATGCATCTTCTCTTTGTTTGCTGTAATGCCTACAGCACAGTTATTGTTAAAGCTTACCATTACTTCAGAAAGAAGGCGTACTGACTGAAGGAAGTTGTATGCGATTACAGGCATGAATACGTTAAGCTCAAAGTTACCCTGTGAAGCGGCAACTCCAACTGCAACGTCATTTCCCATTACCTGTACGGCAACCATAGTCATTGCCTCGCACTGAGTTGGGTTTACTTTTCCAGGCATGATAGAAGAACCTGGTTCATTTTCAGGAATGTGGATTTCTCCCAAACCGTCTCTTGGACCAGATGCAAGCCAGCGGACATCGTTTGCAATCTTCATGAGGTCTGCTGCAAGAGCCTTTAATCCTCCGTGAGCGAAAGCAACTTCGTCTTTGCTTGAGAGTGCATGGAACTTATTAGGAGCAGTTACGAAATCTTTACCTGTAAGTTCTGATACTTTCTTTGCAACAAGAGTATCAAATCCGGCAGGTGCATTCAGTCCTGTACCTACTGCTGTACCACCAAGAGCAAGCTGCTTAAGGTATGGAAGTGAAGAAGCAATCATTTCCTTGTCGCGCTCCAAAGACGATCTCCATCCGGAAATTTCCTGAGAGAAAGAAATAGGAACAGCGTCCTGAAGGTGAGTGCGTCCTGACTTTACAATTCCTTCATTATCTTTTTCAAGCTTCTTGAATGTGTTTACAAGCAGGTCAATGGCAGGAAACAGCTTGTCTTCAATTTCAACCGTAGCGGCAATATGAAGTGCTGTAGGAAAAGTATCATTGCTTGACTGGCTCATGTTTACATCATCATTTGGATGACAGAGTTTTGAGCCTGCAATCTGATTTGCACGGTTTGCAATGACTTCGTTTGTATTCATGTTACTCTGAGTACCGCTTCCTGTCTGCCATACGACGAGAGGAAAGTTGTCATTCAAAGAACCGCTTACAACTTCGTCACAAGCCTGTGCAATGCACTTAAGTTTTTCGGCTGTCATTTTTTCAGGCTTCAGTTCGTTGTTTGCAAGAGCTGCAGCCTTCTTCAAATAACCGAATGCTTTTGTGATTTCACGTGGCATTGTTTCAATGCCAACACCAATACGGAAATTCTCATGGCTGCGTTCTGTCTGTGCTCCCCAGAGTTTGTCTGCAGGAACTTTGACTTCGCCCATGGAATCGTGCTCAATTCTAAAATTTTCCATTCATTACTCCACGCCTGGTATATTGTGTTTTACTTAGAACTGCAACTGGTTGATTACTTCTTTAAGACAGTCTGCACTGTGCTTAAGTGAAGCTACTTCGCTGTCTGTAAGAGGTGCAACAAGGCGGCCTGCAATGCCGTTGTGTCCAACAACTGCAGGAATACTCATACATACATCAGAAATGCCATATTCACCTGTAAGCATTGTAGAAATTGTAAGAACACTGTCTGTGTCATAAGTAAGGGCTTCGCAAAGGTGTGCTGTTGTTACGCCGATAGCATAGTTTGTACACTTCTTTGCCTTGATGATGATTCCACCAGACTTTCTGATGTAATCCTCAACATCATCCTTGTTGAAAGGTGAAAGATTCTTTCCTTCATAAGCAGCTGCATACTTGTCTACAGGGATAGAACCAATGTTTGCGAGAGACCAAGGAACGAAAGATGAATCACCATGCTCACCGAATACGTAACCGTGTACGTTTTCCTGTGCAATCTTGTAGGTTTCTGCAATGCGTGCGCGGAAACGTGCTGTATCAAGCATTGTACCTGTTCCGAAGATGTGGTTTGCAGGAATTCCAGAATACTTTACAAACTGATATGTAAGGATATCTACAGGGTTTGCTACTATTACATAAAGGGCATTTGGAGCTGCCTTTGTGATTTCTGGAATGATTGATTTTGTGATGTTTACGTTTGTCTGAGCAAGGTCAAGACGTGTCTGTCCAGGTTTTCTTGCAACGCCAGATGTAAGGATAACGATGTCAGAATCTTTTGCGTCTGAATACTCACCGTCATGAATGTAAACTGGGCCGATAAATGGAGTTCCCTGACGGATGTCCATTGCTTCTCCCATAGCTCTGTCTTTGTCAATGTCGATTAAAACGATTTCAGAAGCAAGTTCCTTTAAGGTGAGGGCATAGGCTACTGTTGAGCCAACTTGTCCTGCTCCAATGATGGTAATCTTATTTGTATTTGCCATACTTTTCTCCTAAATACAATTATGATGATATCTCTAGGGTATTAAATATCAGAGTAATTATAGAGCAAAATATTTCAATTGTTAATACTTTATTTTTCCGAAAATGTTCTTTTAATGGTGTTTTTTATCTAAATAGGGCGTTTTTGTGAAATGATGCACA
>CACXDK010000027.1 GCA_902766345.1 uncultured Spirochaetaceae bacterium
AAGAAAAAAGAAAATCCTGAAGCTGATGTCCAAAAAACTGATGAATTTACAGATCCTATGCTTGGGAAAATTATAGATATAACTGGATAATTTTATATTTCAAAAATGGCTGTTGCTCTCATTGTAATTCTTTATATTATAAATATTATTTCATGGTGCTTTCTTTTTAGACATTTTAAGAAGATGTTTTCGGCAGATGGAGTAATTGAAAATGTAAAATTAAAACTAAATTCTCTTCTTATTCAGATTGATACTGCTACTGATAGAAATATAAAGCTTATTAATGAAAGAATAAAAGATTTGAAATTAATCTCAGCAGAAGCTGATAATAAAATTCAAGTCTTGCAGGATAAGATTAATATTGTAAAAAAGAATGAACTTCTAAAAAATGAAGCTGAGCAAGTTGAACGGTCTAGGAGTTTTGAAGAAAAGGTTTATGCAGATTTAAAGCCTTCTTTTTCAAGGGCTTATTCTCCTGTTCATGCTTACCAAAAAGAACAAATGTCTTATTCTGGTAGTCCTATGTCTGTTTCCGAAGAAATCTCTGCTGGTTCTGACATTAATCAAAAATCATCAACAGTTGAACATAAGAATGAACTTAAGGAAGTTCCTTTTGTAAGTATTGCTGATGAACTAGTTAAACCTAAAAAGGATTTTAAAACTATAGTTCATGAATTAAAGAATTTAGGATACACTGTTGAAGAAATTGCTGCTGAAACTGGAAAAAGTACTCAAGAAGTGAAAATTATTCTTGAATTTTCATGAAAACAAAGTATAATTAAAAATATGGTAGGCATAAAAGTAAAAAAGAGTCGTTATGGACTTTTGTCAGATGGAAAAAAAGTACATCTTTATACTGTGTCTAACGGACGAATGAGTTTTTCCGTTACTGACTATGGTTGTATTATAACCAGTATTATTGTTCCTGATAAAAAGAAAAAGAATGTAGATGTTACGTTAGGATTTTCTACGCTTGATGGTTTTATTACAAATACTTCCAGCTTTGGTGCAATAGTAGGTCGATTTGCAAATAGAATTGGGGGAGCATCTTTCAATCTTGAAGGTAAGACTTATACTTTAGATAAGAATGATAATGGCATAAACACTCTGCATGGTGGTTTTGATAGATGGGATAAAGAAGTTTGGTCTGCTCGGAAAATTAAAACTTCTTATGGTGCAGGTGTTGAATTTACAAAAAGAAGTCGCGATGGTGAACAGGGATTTCCTGGCAATGTTGATTTTTCTATAATATATACCCTTAATGAAAATAATGAGATTACATTAGAATATAGGGGCATTACAGATAAAGCTACTCCTATTAATATAACTAATCATGCATATTTTAATCTCAAAGGACATGACGGCGGATCTGTTGCTGATCAAAAATTGAAACTGTATTGTTCAAATTATCTGGAAGTTGATGATAAACTTATTCCAACTGGAAAAATTATAAATGTATCTGGAACTCCGTTTGATTTTACAAAAGAAAAAATAATTGGTGTTGATTTGGATAAGGTTGGTGTAGGATACGATCATTGTTTCTGTATCGATGATTTTAAGGATGATGGAAAATTGCGTATGGCTGCAGAAGTTGAAGATCCTGCAAGTGGACGTAAAATGATTGTTAAGACTACAAAACCTGGCATACAGTTTTACGCTGGTAATTTTATTAATAATATACAGGGGAAAAATGGTTTTATATATAATAAGCATGATGGATTATGTCTTGAAACAGAAGCATATCCTGATGCTCCAAATAAAAGTAGTTTTCCTTCTTCTATTGTTTATCCTGATAAGGAATATCATCAGGTTACTCAATATGCATTTGTATTTTAATTAGAAAATTTTTTTTAAGAGAGGTCACAATGGACGTCCAGTTACAAGAACTAATCGATAAGATTAGAAAAGACGGTGTAGCCAGTGCAACAAATTCTGCTCAGAATATAATTGCTGAGGCAGAAAAAAAAGCAGCTTCAATTATCAGTGAAGCTGAAGAAAAAGCTGACAACATCATAAAAAATGCAAAAGTTGAAACTGCCCGCATGGAAAAAGCCAGTGAGGACGCAATTACTCAAGCCGGCCGTAATTTGATTATCTCTTTCCGTGATGGTATTAATAAAGAACTTTCTGCACTTGTTGGTAATGGAATTGCAAAAGCTTATGATAAGGATTTGCTTAAAAAGCTTATTCCTGAAACAGTAAAGGCTTGGGTTGCAACTCCTGATACAAAAGATTTGTCTGTTTTGCTTTCTTCTAAAGATTTGAAAGCTCTTGAGTCTGGCTTGAAGACTGCATTGAAATCTCATATTTCAAAAGGTCTTGAGTTGAAAAGTGATGATTCTTTATCTTCAGGATTCAGAATTGGAGCAAAAGATGGAAGTGCTTTCTATGATTTTAGTGCTGAAAGCGTTGCTGAATTGTTCAGTTCATATTTGAATCCAAAAACAACAGAATTAATGAAAAATGCCGCTGCTGGTATTCCAACTGATACTGTTGAAGAAGATGCTTCTGTTGTAGAGGAAAAAGAAAAAAAGCCTGCTGCTAAAAAAAGAACCTCTACAGCTAAAGAAAAGAAGGAAAAGAAATAGTGGAACATCTCTATTATTTAGTATCTCAACTTCCCGCATTCAAAGCTGAAGATGACAGTGTTGCAAAACTTCCGATTACAATAGAGTACTATAAGGATTTATGTCAGAGATTTATGTCTGAGAAAAATGCCTGCATAGCTGCTTCTCTTTCATTGGAACCTCCTTTGGACACAGTTTCAACGGGATCTGCATTCCTTGATTATTGGTATAATAAGGAACGGGATCTTCGTTTTGCTCTTGCTCAGCTTCGTGCGCTTAAAATGAAAAAAGATGCTAAAGATATTCCTGCTGTATTTGACGGAGAGATTGTTCAGGTTGCACGTACTGCAACAGGAATGGATAGTCCTTTATCAGCTGAGCAGTATTTGAATGAATATAGGCTTAGTGTTATAGACAGAATTACTCCGTTGGATTCTTTTTCTGTTGATGCTGTGTTTAGTTATGGTTTGCGTCTTATGCTCACAGAAAGGATGAAGAAGTTTACTCGGGATGAAGGTTTGGCTTCTTATCATAAAATCTATGAAGATATTCTTGGAGAAAATAAATGACTGAAACAAAAGGTAAGGTTGTTGCCGTCAATGGAAACATGGTTTCTGTTGAATTTGACGGTAAGGTCGCCCTTAATGAAGTAGGCTATGTTAAAGTTGGTAATCAAAATTTAAAGGGTGAAGTTATTCGTATCCGTGGCAATACAGCACAGATGCAGATTTATGAAATGACAAAGGGCATTTCAACTGATTGTACTGTAGTTTTCACTGGAGATTTGTTAAGTGTTGAGATTGGACCTGGTCTTCTTGGTCAGGTTTATGATGGATTGCAGAATCCTCTTCCTCTTCTTGCTGAACATTCTGGTTACTTTTTGGAAAGAGGTGTTTATCTTCCTGCTCTTGATGATAAAAAGGAATGGGATTTTACTCCTTCTGCTCAGGTTGGCGATAAGGTAATGGCTGGTGATGCAGTCGGCTCTGTTCCAGAAGGTCCATTTACTCATAAAATTCAGGTTCCTTATGGCTTCTTAGGTACATATACTGTAAAAAGTATTGTAAAATCTGGTTCTTATAAAATTCATGATACAATTGCAACTCTTGTAGATGAAAAAGGAAAAACTCATGATATTTGTATGAGTTTTAAATGGCCTGTAAAAAGAGCTGTAAATTGTTATGCAGAACGTCTTCGCCCAGAAAAACCTATGGTTACAAAGGTTCGTCTTATTGATACGTTCTTCCCTGTAGCTTTGGGTGGTACTTATTGTATACCTGGTCCTTTTGGTGCTGGTAAGACTGTTCTTCAGCATACTACAAGCCGTAATGCTGATGTTGATATTGTTATTGTTGCTGCTTGTGGAGAGCGTGCAGGTGAAGTTGTTGAAACTTTGACAGAATTCCCAGAATTAAAGGATCCTCGTACAGGTCGTTCTTTGATGGAGCGAACAATTATTATTTGTAATACATCTTCAATGCCTGTTGCATCTCGTGAAGCTTCTGTTTATACAGCTGTTACTCTTGCAGAGTATTATCGCCAGATGGGACTTAATGTTCTTATGCTTGCAGATTCAACTTCTCGCTGGGCTCAGGCTATGCGTGAAATGTCAGGTCGTTTGGAGGAAATTCCTGGTGAAGAAGCTTTCCCTGCATATCTTGAAAGTACAATTGCATCATTCTATGAGCGTGCAGGTATTGTAAAACTTCGTGATGGAAAAACTGGTTCTGTTACAATTGGTGGTACAGTTTCTCCTGCTGGTGGTAACTTTGAAGAACCTGTTACTCAGGCAACTTTGAAGGTTGTTGGTGCATTCCATGGTCTTTCAAGAGAGCGTTCTGATGCCCGTCGTTATCCTGCTATTGACCCACTTGATTCATGGTCAAAGTATAAGTCTGTACAGAGTGAAGATAGGGTAGAATATGCGAGAGCATTATATAGACGTGGTTCTGAAGTAAATCAGATGATGAAAGTTGTTGGTGAAGAAGGTACTTCCCTTGCAGACTTCATTGTGTATTTGAAAAGTGAATTCCTCGATGCTGTTTATATGCAGCAGGATTCATTTGATGAAACTGAAGGTGCTTCAAGTCCTGAGCGTCAGAAATATGTTTTTGCAAAGATTGTTGGTGTTTTGGGTTCAACATTTGATGTAAAAGAAAAGGATGAGGCTCGTGCATTCTTTAATAAATTACGTCAGGAATTTACAGATATGAACTATACTAAATTCCAGAGTGATGAATTTAAGACTCATGAGGCATCAATTGATAAATTGCTTGCTTCTGTAAATGCACAGATAACTGATGAAGTAAAAGCACTTCTCAAGGACGGTGAGTAATGAATAAGGTTTATAGCAAAATCGAAAGTATTAACGGTAGTGTTATCACTGTTCGTGCAAAAGGTGTAAAATTAAATGAGCTTGCAGAGATTACTACTCGATTTGGTAAATCTTTGGCAGAAGTAAATAAGATTGACGGAGATTTGGTTTCTCTGCAGGTATTTGCAGGTGGCCGTGGTGTATCTACAAATGATCAGATTCGTTTCCTTGGTCAGGAAATGCGTGTTTCATTTAGTGAGAATCTTCTTGGTCGTATCTTTAATGGTTCGGCAGAACCTAGAGATCATGGTCCTGCACTTGTAGATAATCTTGTTGAGATTGGAGGACCTTCTGTAAACCCTTCAAAGCGAATTGTTCCTACAAGAATGATTCGAACTGGAATTCCAATGATTGATATTTTCAATACATTGGTCGTTTCTCAGAAGCTTCCTATTTTCTCAATTTCAGGAGAACCTTATAACCAGCTTTTGGCTCGTATTGCTATGCAGGCTGAAGTAGATGTTATTGTTCTTGGTGGAATGGGATTAAAGTATGATGACTACCTTTATTTCAAGAATACTCTTGAAGAGGGGGGCGCTTTAAGTAAAACTGTTATGTTTATACATACTGCTGCAGATCCAACTGTAGAATGTATGAAAATTCCAGATTTGTCACTTGCAGTTGCAGAACAATTTGCACTT
>CACXDK010000028.1 GCA_902766345.1 uncultured Spirochaetaceae bacterium
GACAATGCTTTACTCCATAAATCTGCGCATAATGTCAAACAAGGCAAACATCTCTTTTTTGCGTATTCCAACATTATTTTCTTCTATAATAGATAAGATGTACGACATTCTTCCAGACATAGATCCAAACTGGGGTATAGTCATATTTTTAATTATATTTGTTTTTATCCTGAAACTTTTGCTGGACTTATTCTTTCATACTGATATGGGACTTACAATGGGAGCACTTGGTGCAAACCCACAATTAGTCATTTCACAGGGAGTAAACCCAAACACGCTGCGTACTATCGGAATCTGCTTTGGAAACGGACTTTCTGCACTTGCAGGCTCTTTTGCCGCAATGTACAACGGCTTTGCAGATGTAGGCATGGGAACAGGAACAATAGTAAGCGGACTTGCTTCTCTCATGCTCGGAGAATTTGTTCTGCGCTCAAATAAAATTGGCTTACAGACATTACGAGTATTAATAGGTTCATGCATATACCGTGCACTCATGATTTTGGCAAGAACTTACGGACACCATATAAATCTTACTCCAAATGATTTAAAACTTGTCACAGGAATTTTAATCATCATCTGTTTGATTATTACTAAACTCAAAATAGGAAAAAAGAAATGATTACACTAACAGATATAGGCATCACCTTTAATGCACATACACCAGATGAAAACGAAGCTCTGAAACATATAAATTTACAGATTAACCGAGGAGACTTTGTTACAGTAATAGGTTCAAACGGAGCAGGAAAATCAACACTTTACAATGTCATTGCAGGAACACTTCAGCCTACGCATGGCATAATAACACTGGACACAGGCACAGAAAAAATAGACATTACAAAAGACAAAGAATATAAAAGAGCTAAATATATCGGCAGAATTTTTCAAAACCCCTTGCTTGGAACGGCTGGAAAAATGTCGCTAGAAGACAACATGGTAATTGCTTCAAAAAAGGGATTCAAGGGATTAAAAATAAGCCTTAACAATAAACTTAGAGAGCATTTTAAAGAAGAACTTTCTCGCCTGAACATGGGGCTAGAAGACAGGCTCAATGACAACGTAGAGTTATTTTCTGGAGGACAAAGACAAGCCCTTACACTTTTAATGGCTGTAATGTCAAAACCAGACCTCCTTCTTTTAGATGAACACACCGCAGCTCTTGACCCAGCAAATGCCGCAGTTGTAATGGATTTAACACGCAAGTTTGCAGAAGAATATAACCTTACCGTAATGATGGTAACACACAATATGCAACAAGCACTTGATTACGGCAATAGACTGTTAATGATGGATGCAGGAGAAATAGTTTTTGACTTGTCGGCAAATGAAAAAGCAGGACTTACAATGAATGACATCATTGAAAAATTCCACAAGATAAAAAACAAGTCCTTTACAACAGATAGAGTTCTATTGCACTAATACAACTCACTAAGAAAATGACAAAGGCTTTTTTATTTTCTTAAGATAAGAAATCTTGCCGACGGTTACTATCCTAGAAGAATCATCTTCAAAAGACAGTTCAACATCGGCATCGTTTTCGTGCTTTGTCAGCATAACAGGCATTCCCACAAAAGTATCTTCATCTTCTATGTGTATTTCAAGCAAAATCTTAGACTGAATAGCATCTTCTATGATGCGAACTTTTCCCTGATAGTCCATTCCCCCCGCTTCAAGACATTCAAAACGAACACTACTTCCTCTTAACTGCTCTGGATTTACAACAATACGGCGTTCAACCCTGTCAAGAAGACCTTCTTTCTGTTCCAAAGGAATATCCATCTGCAAAACTTGATTTTTTAATTCATCAACAATCTTATTCTGCTCTATTGAAGAACACAGCTTATAAGGACTATCTGAAATGCAATAGGAATCTTCCAGTAAAGAAGAAGTATTTTTTCTAAGCCGCATAAAAGAAAGTACATCAGACTTTGTCTCTGTCTCGTGAATCTTTCCAACAAAATCTAAGCCACTTTTTTCCATTACAGCACGGCTTTCATCATCATTTGAAAAGTTCAAAAGGAAAATTCCCTCTGCAATTTCTTCTACAATATATTGAGAAAGAACACGGTCATTTCTAGTCTTTACAATATTTTCTTTTGAAACCTTTAATATATAACCGCGATAAAGAGAAGCCGAAGCATAAGAATTATTCCAGTCATCAAGCGACACCTGAATAGTTTGAGGAACAGAAAATGAAGAATATTGCATAAGCTGTTCTTTTATAGCATCTGGCGTCATGCCAGCATCAAAAGAATGCATCACAGACTTTTTGCAAATTTCAAATTCAACAGCAGTATCGTAATGACGCACACTCAAAAACTTTATCAAAGGCAAAAAGTCTGAAAAAGACAGCCCCGGAAGAATTGTTACAATGTAACCAGCATCAATACTCAAAAGATGTTTTTTTTCTACATTAAATGGACTTCGTGCAGTAACAACTTCTGGAACATAAAGAACTTCCGACTCATCATTGACAGATGAGTGCAAAAGCCCAAAATCTATACAGGCATCAATCATGCCTTCCATGACAAGCTCAGTAGTCATGTCGGCAGAACCTTCTGCTCTTGCCATAAGCTGAGCAAAACGACCACCACTTCCTACACTATCATTATTACTATTTTCTTTTATTAAAAATGCAAGATTTATTACAGACTGCTTTTCGTACCCCTCGCCAGGAACAGCATTCAAAGTATCAAACAAAAGCTGAGAGTTTGCATGCAAGGTACTACGCGAAAAATGACCGCAAGAAGCAGCACACAAATACATGTACTGATACATTTCTGGTAAAAAAGAAAATTCTTCAAGTCTTCCCCAATCTATTTCAATAGCTTTTTCTGATTGATGAAACAAATTCAAATTACAGAAAGCTTTTATTAAAAGCTCCAGTACATTTATTTTATAATCGCAAAAAATTTCTGCAAGCTCAGAAGCATTTCTTTTTTTTATGCATCCGTCGGCTTTGCACAAATCTGGATGCATAAGGATATATGAAACAAATGCCGCCAGCAATTGCGGAGTAAGCAACGCGGCTTCTGAATTACGAGTTGCAGGAACAGCAGGTTTTGGAAGCAAAAGTTCAATAGGAATAAGTGGCAATAAAACCTCTTCCAAAAGAGGATTAATGCGAAGTTCTACATTACCGTCAAGTGGATTCATAAATTCAAAAACAAGAAGCCGCTGCATCAAATTTGTAAGATGCTCCGTCATAGACACCTTAGAAAACTTATTGCCAAACATTGTTCCGCAATACGCTTCCAGTTTCTTTCTAGAAACATGAGGAATAAAACGAACAGCAGCAAGAAGCTTTAAATCAATATTACACAAAAGCCTGACAATAGCATTTCGGTTTTCCTCCTTGCGAAGAAAAGAACTTAAATCCTCCAGAAGATTTTGCTTATTATAAGGAGTTTTTATTTCACCAAGATACATCCTTATAATATCAAAAAACTGCTGATCAGACATTCTTGTAAAACTTTCACGCCAGTCAATAATACGTTGGGCTTTTGGGGTAATACTCAAAAACAGCCTCCTTCAATTGCCAAAGGTTCATCCAATTCCATCAAACTTTCACTGTCAGAATAGCGCAATATCCTGTACGAATAACCTTGTTCAGCTAGAAACTTCTGACGGTTTGATCCGAATTCTTCTTCAACCGTGTTCCTTGTTATCAAAGTAAAAAATCTAGAAGTCCGTTCTTTAGGACGCAGAATTCTTCCAAGACGCTGAGCTTCTTCCTGACGAGAACCAAAAGTTCCACTCACCTGAATTGCCATGCTTGCATCAGGCAAGTCAATTGCAAAATTAGCAACTTTACTTACAACAAGAACTTTTATTATGCCATTCCTAAAATCAGAGTAGATGCCGTCACGTTCTGCATTCGGAGTTTTTCCTGTAATAATAGGAACTTCAAGCATTTGTGAAATCTTTTGCAACTGATCGATATATTGACCAATAATTAAAATCTTATCATCTTTATACTTCTGCACCAATTCCTGCACGACCGCAAGCTTTGCAGGATTTTCACTTGCAATACGATGCTTGGAACGCATTCCAGCAACAGCATACTCAATATCTTTATCCGACTGCAAATCTACTCTAAGTTCAATACATTCAGCTGATGCAATCCATTTATTACGCTCAAGTTCTTTCCAGGGAACATCATAACGCTTTGGTCCTACAAGAGAAAATACATTCCCCTCACATCCATCTTCACGCACAAGAGTAGCAGTAAGCCCAACTCTACGAACCGCCTGCAATTCAGCTGCAACCCGAAACACAGGAGCTGGCAGCATGTGAACTTCATCATAAATGACGAGCCCCCAGTTATTTTTTCTCAACAAAGAAAAATGCGGAAACGGACTTGTCTTATCAGGACGCCAGGTTAAAATCTGATATGTAGCAACGGTTACAGGCTTTATAACTTTTTCTTCGCCAGTATATTCTGCAACCTGCTCTTCTGTAAGATTAGTCTTATCTAAAAGTTCATCAATCCACTGATGAACAGCAGAAATATTTGTTGTAACAATAAGAGTATTAGTTTTGAGCATGGACATAATCAGCATGCCAACAATAGTTTTTCCAGCACCACACGGCAAAACTATTGTACCAAAACCAGTACCAGGACCTTTATTGCCAATAAGTGCTTCTGCAGCCCCTTTCTGATAATCACGAATATTAAACGGATTGCCAGAAGTTGTTGTTTCACGCAAAGAAATTTCAAGAGGAGCACCATCTGTCAAAGGAACATCATCTTTTACAGGAAGCCCCAGCTTTAACAGATTTTGCTTTACA
>CACXDK010000029.1 GCA_902766345.1 uncultured Spirochaetaceae bacterium
ACAGAACGGCCGTGTAATTGATGCCCCTTTATTTCCTGGCTATGTTTTCATGAGTGCAGAAAATATGGATGCGTATCTGTTTGAAAAAATAAAGACTGCAAAGAATTTCTATCATTTTTTAAGCAGTAATATGAATATTACAAGCCTTAGAGGCAATGATTTGGAATGTCTTCATCATCTGATACGTTTTGGTGAATCTTCTGGATTTTCACGAGCTTTGTTTGATGCAAATGACCGTATTGTAATTATTGACGGGGTACTTTCTGGTTTTAAGGGAAATATCATTAGCGTAAACAGGCGAAAGCAGCGTGTAAAAGTTCGGATAGAAATGTGTGGAAGCATTAATACAATTGATTTGGGGTATGAATATATTAATAAAATACCTTCGGGGCAATGATTGACTAAAAATGCGTTATAATCTAGTATAAACTACTATGACTGTCAACGAACTACGTTCTAAGTACATTGAGTTTTTTAAATCAAAGGGACACGTTGAAATCAGTGGAAAATCACTGCTTCCAAACAATGATCCAACAGTTTTGTTTACGACTGCAGGAATGCAGCCTTTGGTTCCATATCTTTTGGGTGAGCCACATCCTTCTGGGGATAGGCTTACTGATTATCAGAAATGTGTACGCACTGGTGATATTGATTCTGTTGGCGATCCAAGCCATCTTACTTTTTTTGAAATGCTTGGTAACTGGAGCTTGGGATCATATTTTAAGCAGGAATCAATTGCTTATAGTTTTGAATTTTTAACATCTCCTAAATATCTTAATATTCCTAAAGAAAAATTAAACGTTACTGTTTTTGCAGGTGAGAATGCAGACGGTACTGTTATTCCTCGTGATGAAGAGGCTGCTGCCCGTTGGGAAGAAATGGGTATAGCTAAGGATCATATATTCTTCCTGCCTCGCGAAGATAACTGGTGGGGTCCTGCTGGTCAGACTGGTCCATGTGGTCCTGATACTGAAATCTTCTACGATAATGGTCAGCCAAAATGTGGTCCTGATTGTCGTCCTGGATGTCACTGCGGAAAATATCTTGAAATCTGGAACAATGTGTTCATGGGATACAACAAAGACGCTGATGGTCATTACAATGAAATGCAGCGTAAGTGTGTTGATACGGGCATGGGTGTGGAGCGTACCGTTTCTGTTTTGAATGGACAGAAATCTGTGTATGAAACTGATGTATTTCTTCCTATTATAAAGAGCATTGAAGAGGTTTCAGGTAAGAAATACGGCGAAAATGACGCTGATGATGTTGCAATTCGTATTATTGCAGATCATGCAAGAACTGCTACCTTTATATTGGGAGATCCTCAGGGTGTAACTCCTGCTAGAACTGGTGCTGGTTATATTTTACGACGTATAATAAGACGTGCTGTTCGTTATGGTCGCAAGTTGGGAATAGAAGGTGCATTCCTTACAAAGCCTGCTCAAATTATTATTGATGAGTATAAGCAGGCATATCCTGAATTACAGGAACATTCAGCATTTATTCAGGAGCAGTTGACTCTTGAAGAAAATAAATTCAGCAAGACTCTTAAAGCTGGTGAAAACGAATTCCAAAAGCTTTTACCAAACCTTCAGAAGAATCCTAAGAAGATTATTCCTGGTCGCGTAGCATTCCGTCTTTACGATACATTCGGTTTCCCTATTGAAATTACAGAGGAAATGGCAAAAGAGAACGGAATGTCTGTTGATATTGAAGGCTTTAAGGCTGAGGAAAAGAAGCATCAGGAAGAAAGCCGTACGTTGAGTGCAGGTGCATTTAAGGGCGGTTTGGTTGACCATAGTGATGTTACTACAAAGTATCATACTGCAACGCATCTTTTGCAGCAGGCTTTGGTTAATGTTCTTGGTGATGAAGTTGCTCAGAAAGGCTCTAATATTACTGCTGAACGTATGCGTTTTGACTTTAGTTTTCATCGTGCAATGACTAAGGAAGAAGTTAAGCAGGTTGAAGATATTGTAAACGAACAGATTCAGAAAGATTTGCCTGTTTCTATGGAAATTATGGGACTTGAAGAGGCAAAGAAACAGGGTGCAAGAGCTTTGTTTGGAGAAAAGTATGAGAATCAGGTAAAGGTTTATACCATTGGAACTAAGGATGACTGGTTCAGCAAGGAAGTGTGTGGTGGTCCGCATGTACAGCATACGGCTCAGATTGGTCATTTCCATATTGCAAAAGAACAGTCTTCTTCTGCCGGAGTGCGTCGCATTAGGGCAACGATAGAAGGCGGGCTTCCGCTTGATAAATAAGGATTGTAACTAAATTTTTTTTAAAAGGTTTATTTAATGAAGTAGGATGGCGTGGTTGGTACATGACCTTTAGTCTTTATTAAATAAGATCGAGGATTTTTATATGAAACGTCTTTTTATTGGAATAGTTTTTTTTCTTACAGTTGCAGGTTCTGTATTTGCTCAGAGTAAGAATTCTTCAAAAAATAAGTCTTCTTCTCAAGCTGGAACATCTATGGGTACGGTTCTTGCTGTTATCAAGCACAACAAGACTGAGCAGGTTACTTCAAACCATCTTCGTTCCCGTATTGAATTCCTGAAGAAAGAAACTGGTGTTGAATCTTTCACTATTGAGCAGAAAAAACAGATTCTTGATTCTTTGATTTCTGAAAAACTTGTAGCTCAGGCAGCAGCAAAAGAAGGAATTACAATTTCTGACAGTCAGGTTAATGCAGCTTTCTTGAATACATTCAGTCAGCAGCTTGGTCAGCAGGTTACAGAATCGCAGCTTTCTGATTTTATTGAACGCCAGACAGGAAAAACTCTTGGTGTTTATATGAAAGATCAGACAGGAATGTCTTTGGATGAGTATAAGGAATATCTTAAGAACCAGCTTGTTGCTCAGCAGTATGTTTACAGTAAGAAACAGGAAGAGCTTAAGAAAGTTGTTGCTACAGATGAAGAAATCCGCAGTGCTTACGAAATGAATAAATCTGCATTTGTATGGAATGATATGGCTAAGTTGTTCCTTGTTATGGTTCCAAAAGGAACTGATGCTGCATCTTCAAAGTCACTTGCTGAAAGTCTTCGTTCTCAGTATCAGAAGAGTAAG
The DNA here is from genome assembly GCA_902766345.1 of uncultured Spirochaetaceae bacterium. The sequence continues at coordinate 3,079 of CACXDK010000029.1, forward strand.
TCTGCAGAAGAAAAAATTAAGCTCTCTGAAGATAACGGTAAGAAATATCAGGCAGGATATCTTGTTGTTGCAAAGACTTCTTCACAGGCACAGCAGCTTGGTTGGTCTTACGATAAATTGATGGAGCTTTTTGGCAGAAATAAGGGTTATGTAAGTGAACTGAGTGCTACAGAAAATGACTATCAGTTCTATAGCGTAGTTGATAAGTATAATGCAAAGATGCTTGAGTTGAGCGATGTTGTTGAACCTGATTCAACAATTACTGTATATGATTATATCAAGCAGCGTCTTTCTGCACAGAAACAGAGCCAGTTTCTTACAACTGCTGCTCAGGAAATAGCAAAATCTTTGGAAACAAAGACATCTGTTGAAAGAAAGAAGACAGGAACAGCTCTCGATAAGGTTTTGGAGAGTCTGTAATATACTTTCTGAAGAGTTGTTTTAAGTCGCTGGAATATGCGGCTTAAAACATTTTTTTATTTCAGTATAAACACAAGGATATTCCGTGTCGCGCAGAAAAGGAAGAATACTTGCTTTTCAGGCTCTTTTTTCCTATGATATGGGAGGCGAGAGTCTTGATGAGCTTTTGACATTAAAGTGGGCCGAAGAAAATTTAGATCAAGAAACCTCTGATTTTGCCCGAATTATTATAGCAGGGACTATCAATCATCTTAGTGATATTGATGAGCTTATTAAAAAGCATTTGACAGGAAAGTGGGAATTTGATCGTGTAAACAGGGTTTCAGTTGCCATTCTTCGCATAAGTGTTTTTGCTTTGAAATATCAGCCAGAAACGCCTCCTCTTATTGCAATTGACGAGGCAATAAGTCTTTCAAAAGATTTTGGTACTGATGATTCATTTAAGTTCATAAATGCAGTCCTTGATAATATTCGAAAAGAGTTGCAGTCTTGAATGGAAAAAAATCACACGTTTTAATTTATATTCTCATTTTTATATTAACAGCTTTGCTTGTCGGAGCTGTTTTTATTGCTTTTAGGCTACGTTCTTCACATTATGAAGGAGCTTCTGTTTCTACAGAATTAGATTTAATTGACTCTGACATAAAGTTGGGAAATCATTCTCATGCCATAGCTTCTTTGAAGAAGATTGAAAAAAGACATTTAGGTATATATGAACGCATTGGTATATATAAGCGTTATATGATACTGAGTGAAACAAAACGAGCTGAACATTGTTTGGTAAAAGCTTTAAGACGTTTTCCTAAAAATACAGAATTAACAGCCTTGTATGGTAATTTATTGTTGCGACAGAATAGAGTAGAGGAAGCTCTTAAGCACACAAAAATGCTTATAGATACGGATTATGCTTCTATTTATGCAGAGGCTTTTTTACGGAATGCACGTTCATTACAATATGATGCAGATTCTTTATTTTCAAAGAAGAAACCTTTCCTTTCTTTTCTTTCTAAAAAGAGTAAAACTTTAGTAGATGCCGATTTTGAATATAAACTTTTTACGGATAATAGATTTATTCCTATATATCAGGCTGCATCAAAATCTGGAGTTCCTTTGTGGCTCATAAATGCAGCTTCTTTATTGATGCATTCTGGGGATTATTCAACAGCAGCAGACATGTATGTTTCTTCTTCTTCATTGCATGATGCTTTGTTTTGGGGAATTGTTTTCTATGATGCCGGTAGATATGCTGAAAGCCTTTCTGCTTTGAAAATTGCAGATGAACTTGATGCTTCTAAAGATGTTTCTTCTGCTATAGAATTGCGTGCATTGGAATCTGATAATTATTACATACTTGATGATGATAAAACTGCACAGGCTATGCGTCAGGAAATTTTGGAAGTATATTCGCCATATATGCAGGCCTTCATGGCAGATAATGTTCCTGTATTAAAACGTATATTACCACTTTTATTTATGAATACAGCTTTGTATGCTCGTAATACGGGTGATTTGCTGGAACAGTATAATAAATTATATGAACTTGTAAGTTATTATCCTTCTTATGCACCTGGACTTGCGGCATTTGCAGAATATGCTATTGAATCCAAGAGAAGACCTGAAGAAGAAAAACTTGACAGGCAGTTACGTGCTGTAGGATTAAAAACCGTTGCAATGGAAAAACGTGATTCTATTCCTGTTGTTGAGTTGAGCGAAGTAATTGCTCTTATAGATTCAGCTTTGGAAGAGCATAAATCTCCAGATTTGCTTGTATTAAAAGAAATTGTAAATAGTGAATATATTCGTACAGAAACAAATAATGTAAAAGCTTCTAAAGTATGGAAATTACTGGAAGAAAATGAAATTTCTGCATGCTTATATCCATCTGAAGTTATGCATTATGCCATTACAATTTTGATTAAAAATGGTGATATGCAGAATGCACAGCGTATTTTCTGGGAATATGTTAAGGCTGCATATCCTGAAGAAGATATGAAAAAGATGTCTTTGTGGGAATGCGAGGCTGCTGCATATTTTGCGGCAGAACGTCAGGAATATAATACAGCCCGTTCATATTATGAATATGTTCTAGAGCATTATTCCAAACGAATTCCTGTTACGAATACTGCAGGGCAGAATGATTCTCTTACTTATTCATATATAAATCTTGCAAATATTTATGCTGGTTATAATAAAGTGCCTCAGTCTCTTGATCTTCTGAATAAGGCTTCAGCCCGTGTTTCTGAAGAAATCTTAAAATCTGATATATTGTATAGGATTGCAGAAGAATGTTTGTGTATGGGGAATGAAAAAGATGCACTTCGTTCTCTCCAGTATTCTGTTTCTTTAAATCCTTCTAATAATAAAGCCCGTTTAATGTTAAAACGTCTACGTCAGGCAAAATAAAATTTGACCTTCTTGATTATTTTTAGTAGATTAAATACAGAATTCTTACTAAGGAATATCTCTTATTAATCGTATTATTTTTGGAGGATTTATATGAAAGTAAAGCCATTGGCAGATCGTGTATTGGTAAAGCAGGCTGCTGCAGAAACAAAATCAGCTGGCGGTATTATTATTCCAGATACAGCACAGGAAAAGACACAGCAGGCTACTGTAGAAGCTGTTGGTCCAGGAACAGATAAAGAAAAGATTACTGTAAAAGTTGGCGATAGAGTTCTTTATGACAAATATGCTGGAACAGGCATAAAGATTGACGGAGATGATTATCTCATTCTTAAGAACTCTGATATTATTGCTGTTATAGAGTAAATTTGCATATTTTGAGTCATATTGCCTGTTTAATTATTGTATAGCATAAAAACTGTGTCAAAATGATTCAAAAACAGAAAAAGATGTTTCATTTGGGCTAAAACAGCTCAATTTTTTAGCACTAAACTTAAAAATTCTGAATTTTATATATTCAGATATAAGTTTAGTGCTTTTTTTATTTTTGGCACGAAACTTGCTGGTTTTCAATTGAAAATATTTGGAGGTTTGTGCTATGACTAACGATGAAAATGTATTGAATATTTATCTTAAGGAAATTACTAAGATTCCTCTGTTGTCTAATGAAGAAGAAACTGAGCTTGCAAAGAAAGCTGCCGCTGGTGATAAAAATGCTAAAAATAAGATTGTTAATGCAAATCTCCGCTTTGTGATTAATGTAGCAAAAAAGTATCAGAATCAGGGAATTGATCTGGTAGACTTGATAAGTGAAGGAAATCTTGGCCTTCTTGCTGCTATTGATCATTTTGATGTAAATAAAGGTTATCATTTTATATCTTACGCTGTATGGTGGATTCGTCAGTCAATTTTGAAAGCTATTTGTGAAAAGAGCCGTCCTATACGCCTGCCTCTTAACAGAGCAAATGAACTTGTTCAGATTGAAAAAACTCGTAAAATGATTTCTGGAAAAAAGAATGAAAAGCAGGAAATAGAGGAAATCGGACGACTTTTGAACATGGATAGTACTCATGTAAGAGAAATGATTAATCTTTCGCGTGAAATGATTAGTTTGGATTCTCCTGTGGTTACTGGAGATTCAAGCAAAGCTTCTTTCGGAGACTTTGTAGAAGATACACGCTTTGCACAGCCTGATGTTGCTGCTGTAGAAGAGTTCATGAAGAAAGATATCAATGATGTTCTTCATACATTAAAACCTAATGAAGCAAAGGTTTTGAGTATGCGCTATGGTCTTAACGGTACAAAGCCTATGTCA